>JBAROI010000060.1:0-3317 GCA_049642015.1 Candidatus Omnitrophota bacterium
GGTGATAGTCCCGCGAAGATACTCATATTCTGGAGGAGCAGTTCAATTTCTCCTTTTCCCTCTTCTTCAAGGATGTCCAGCTTGTCAAGATTTACCGGGGTGTCTGTCAATTTCTCCTGCTCGATTATCGTCAGGACGTCTTCCTTGAACTTTTTCTTGTCATCCGTTCCCTCCAGGCGGTCCCTGAATACATACAAAGCCCCCTCAATAAGCGCCTTGGCTAGATCCATGTTGGTGTGCATCTTCCGGACGAAGTCGCACCAGTCTTTTATGTCGCGGAGACTGAAATTGTAACTACCCAGTTCCGCGCCCGAGATCTTGCCCTTTCCAAGCTGACCGTCTTTTATCATTTCGTTTATCTTTATAAATACCCTGGCCATTTCGCCTGCTATATCTCTTACATTTTTTCTTGGAAGGGCTTCCAGTTCAGATATATTCTGATCGGTAAGGTAAAAATCTATGATCTCTTTCAGCTCTTCAGGGTCTATTTGTGCGCCTACCCATCTTTCGGTAAACTTATTTCTCATGGCTACGGAGAGCCGGTTCCTACCGGTATATGCCGCGGGATTCATCGCCGCAAAGAGCCGGAAATTAGGATGCGGCTTTACCTTCTCGCCGTTATGTTCGCTTATTACCAGATATCCGTCATCGTCCAGCAGGGAGTTTATCCTCTCAAGTATCTCCGGCTCGGCCAGGTTTATTTCATCCAGGAGCACCCACCAGCCCTTCTTCATGGCCTCGACCAGAGTGCCGTCCATCCAACCCTTGCCGGGGACATCTTTTCCGATAATCTCGGAGGTGTCGGTATGGGCGTCGAGGTTTATCCTTATGAAATTGTTCTTCGTGAGGCGGGCTAAATACTTGATGCGGGCAGTTTTGGCCGCTCCGGTAGGTCCGACAAGGAGGGCTTTTTCGTTGTAGGCCACGCACTTGGCCAACTTCTTAAGTTCGCGTCTTGTTGTTTCGGTTTCTTTCAGGTTCGCAGTAGCATCCGGGACGCGAGGGCCTCCCTCTGTATTTATGTCGAGCGCAACGTCTCCGAAATATATTTTACCCGCGCCATCGTCATGCCTTATATCAAATGACGGATCCTCGGCCGTGCGATTTAATACTCTTTTCAGGATCTTGTCGAATATATTTTGATCGCCCTCGTTCCGTAAGCCGTCGCCGTATATTTCCTGGACCTCCTGGGCTATTATTCCCTCAACGTCGGGCTTTTTTTCGGCTGAATCGAGTTTGGCCTTCACCCTTTCGGCAAACCTGGTAAGGTTCCTTACGGTGAAGTAATAGACCTGTCCTTCTTTTCTTCCCAGTTTTCCGTTTCTTCCGCTTACGGTTCTTAAGGCAGTGTGAAGATGGATCAGGTACTGTGTGACTTTTTTGTCAAATCCATATTTCAGATTCAGAATGCTGCCCAGGTCTTCATCCGAGGGCTCCTCGATCCATTTCGTCCTGAATTTGTTCATAAGGGCCGGTGAAAATTCTTTTCTGCCTTCGTAGGTGTCCGGGTTCATCGTCGCGAACAATCTGAAATTCTGGTGGATGCGCCTGTAGCCATCCTTCTCGACTTCGGCGACCGCCCATTTGAGGAGCGCATTGTCAGGTTCACCTTCCGGCTTCTTTGACCTGATCTTCCCCCACACCATTTTGTCGAAATCCTCGGCCTGTATCCACTTTTCGCCTTCATGTTCGCTTATGACCAGGTAACCGTTAGGCTCTAATAGGTAACGTATCCTTTCTACAATTTCCGGCTCACCAAGGTTGATCTCATCAAGATTTATCCAGTGCCCCTTACGCATCGAGTCCAGAAGGATCCCTTCTTTCCACTCGAATTCGAAACCCGCCCGGGAAAGGGCTTCGGCAAATGAGCTTATTCTTTTTCTGCCCCTGTCACGGATGGCTGTTTCGGCTATCTTGACGGCTCTATCAATGGTCATTTCCTTCTCGCCGCACACAAGCTTTATCGCTTTTACAAGCCTCTTTGCTTCCTTCGGATCTTTTAATTTTACCTGTGCCAGTGTTTCTAACAGCAGGCTCGTTGCTTCTTCATCGGAAAGCGTCTTTGACCTCGGGCGGTATCCGCCTATAAACTCAAGCTTGTCGGTCTGGCCGTTAAGATTGAATCTCCTGAAATTATTGTTCGAAAGGTAAGCAAGGGCCCTTATCAGTGAGGTTTTTCCGACCCCGGTCTCTCCTACAAGAAGAAGCGGGTCCGCGAGTTCAATGGCCTGGACCACCCTTTCCAGGTCTTTCACGGTTTTTAGAATGGCCATAAGATCAGAGGTTTCTTTTTCAGGAACGTCGCTTTTATCTTCTTCCCTGTCGTTTATCGTGAGCAGAGAATCCACGACGCGGACCTTTCCGTCTTCGCGGCTGAAGAACTCGCTTATCTTCAGGTCTTTTGCCCTTTTCAGGCTCCTTTTTATCTCTTCGTCCGCTCTTCCGTTAAAGAGGTCTTCAAGCACGACCCTGATGCCTCTTTGCTCGCGATCTATCTCCATAAGACCCGTGAAATCAAGTTTTCTTAGTTCCTTCATGAAGATCTTTCTGTCCAGATCGGTTTCCAGCCTGTCCCGGTAAATGTAATAAGCGCCCTTTATAAAGGCCTTGGTCAGGCCCATTGAGTCCTTGTAATGCGCAATGAATTCAGACCATTTTCTCCTGTTACGCCTTGTGAATTCATATGGCTGGCGTTTTTCTTTGCCCAGGATCTTTTTCTTGCTTAGCTTGGCCATTCTTCTGTGGAGTGTGACCATTTGTTTGGCGATGGCTTTTTCTTCGTCGTCAGCGACGGCGACGCTGCCCGCTATCGGGAAAAGCGGTATGCCGCCGAAACTGCTCTTGCCTGGTATGTCCGGGAGCATGTAATTGGCAGCAACTAAAAGCGCCACGATAAGCAGACATATAAAAATACGTTTTCGGTTTTTCCAGAGCCATCCGCCGACTTTTTTAAATGCCGCGCCCAGGCGAGAGGATCTTTCGCTTTTAACTTCGATTTTCGGAAGCCTGGGCTTTGAGTCGATCTTGACCGCTTTTATTGTAGCCAGGACACCTTCAGCGGCCTTGCGTGTTTCATGATCAAATGCGTGCGCTTCGAATTTAGCACTTATGTTGCCGGGGCGACTGTATGTGGAAGACATTACACGGCTGAGGGCGTCTATCGCCCTTGGGTCGCACAGCTCTCCGAGGGCGTTGACGATGCTTGTGGCGCACCGATGCTTCTCCAGCGAGGGATGTGGCGCATAGGGAGAAGTCATAAATAAATGACGTGTAAGCGGTATAACCGTTTCCGGATCTTTTATCTGGCCGAGCCTTTC
>JBAROI010000073.1:0-13014 GCA_049642015.1 Candidatus Omnitrophota bacterium
GGAAGCCTTGATGGATCTTGGCACAATGACTAAATATGGCAAAAAACAATTCGCCAGGGCTTACGCAAAAGCTGTTCATAACCCGGACCCGCAGATACGCTTGATCGCCGTGAAAGCTTTGAGGGGATACGCCTCAAACACGGAGCGTCCTTCAATAATAGCATTTGCTCTGATAGAAGCCCTGGAGGACGAAGAGGTCGAGATCCGCGAAGAAGCGTCCACAGCCCTTTATGAACGGTCTTCGAATCTTGAGATCGCTTTAGTAGAAGCCGAAACCATACTGTATTCTAATCTGTACTATGGGAAGATTGACGTGGTCGCGGCTGGGAGAAAAAGGTTCATGGATTTTCTCCTGGAAGCGATGGATTCCGGTCCGGAGGTCCGTCGCTCGGCGGTCCAGGCGTTAGGTCAGATAGCCGGAGCGCTGGAAGAAGATTATGAAAGCATGGAGAGCCTGGCAGTTTCCATTCTAGAGGATCATTTAGAGGAAAGACCGGAAGACTCGGAGGCCAGGGATCTAATAATTTCCGCGTTGAACGATGCCCTGAAAGATGAAGACGAGAAAGTCCGCGAATACGCGGCATATGAATTGAGCCAGATCGCCGATCCCGGATCAGTTCCCGCTTTGCTCGAGGCCCTGGGCGATAGAAACGACTATGTGCGGCAGACAGCTGCCTTTGCGCTGGGAACAATAAAAGATCCTAAGGCAGTTCCATTTTTGACTTACGTTGCCAAGAATGATGAGGCCGCCCAGGTTCGCAGGGCGGCGGTGGACGCCCTGGCCGGTATCGACGGGCGTGAAGCGGCCTCTTGCCTGATCGAGGTCTTTGAAGGAGAGGATGAGCAGGCCGAGGCGGTGCGGAATGCGGCCGTAAACGGCCTGGCGTTAATGAAAGATACCAAGGCCTGGATGTACAGCAGTTTGCTGAACCATGAAGATGCCTGGATCGTCAATTTGATCGAGGGAAAGCAGACAATCTACGGCCTGATCGAGGAACTGAAGGATAAAGATCCTTCCGTTCGCCTGGAAGTGATGAGAGTCTTAAAAGAAAAAGCTGTAGATTTTGCCGAGAATATTCTTTTAAGCGGGGAGACAAATCCCGCCGCTATTAAATGCTGGAAGATCCTGGGAGAATGGATCATCTACACTTTGAATCGTATTTGCGATACGGGTATGAAAGCGGATATCAGCGGGGACGAAGAACCGGAAACTCAAAAGATATGGAAGACCGCCGAAGTGGTCCATGCTCTGACCCGACCTGAAGAAAAAGGCGAACAAGCGGAAGGGGAAATAGTGGAAGAATCGGAAGAGGAGGCATCCAACGAACAGGTTCGGAAGCTTGCCAGAGAGACTCTTACGGAAATAAGGTCAATATTCGATGAAAACACCGAAGCAAGAAAGGCAATAATCCTCGCTTTGGCAAACGATCCGCAGGAAATAGGCGAGAGAGAAGAGCATAGCCTGATTTACGATGCTTTAAAAATGAAATACGTTTCAGACGCTGCCGATATAACCGTGCATCGAATACTGGAGTTGGTGCGTAAGCTCCCGAAGAAAAGAGGGACCCTGCATGCGTTCAGGAGGGAAATGATCTATGAATTAGCCGAGAAGCTGGGGAGCGAATCAGAATTTCAAAATGAGGCTAGTATCCAGCTGTTCGAAAGGATAGAAGACGACAATGTTGCCAGGTTTTTCAGGGATCTGTACAGGGGGGAAATAGGCTGGGTCATTGAGAAGGTGACGCCGCGTGACGCGGCGTTCCTGCGCGGAATGCTTGCTAATACCGCCCTGAATCTTTGCGCGAGGATACGCAGATCCGCGTCTACCGTGCTGGAGAAAGTAGCGCCCCTTCTGAAGGTCGATGAGGTCAAGATGAGGACCGTCTTCCCAAGGTTAATGGAGATTTTTGAAAGTGATACAGATAATGATGCCCGGAAAGGCGCGGCAAAGGCCCTGGGCGAAATAGTGGTCAACCTGGAGACGGCGCCCAAAATAAGGGAGACGTTGGACGAGAAAATACGAGAAATGTCAGAAATTTTTATTGCCGTTTTGAAAGACAAAACGCAGGACAGCAAAGTCCGAGGGGAAGCAGCCGCGACCCTGGGCAGGATAAGCCCCTGCATAAAACGGTACCAGATAACGCAAGATGGACAGCAGTGTCAGGTAACGCCAAGTTTAATACAGGGCATCTTTATCCAAGTTCTGCAAGGCGAAGCGAGTAAGGATGACCGCCAAGATAATTTGTTCAAAGTCATGCAGGCTGAAGAAGCCAGGGAAACCCGCGTAGGGCTTGTAAGGGGCATCGGTCATGTAGGCGACCTTGAAGGAGTTCCCTTCCTGCTTGACATGCTTGAGAAGGAAAATGATCCCGAAGTCCGCGCGTCCATCATGCTGGCATTGGGACAGATAGGAATTTCCGTACGCGAACCCGACTTATTCGAAAGAATAATTTCCGCTTTAAACGGAGGCCTGACGGATGAGCATGTAGGCACCAGGGTGAACGCGGTCAAGGGGATCGGCCGGCTATGCCGGAATTTTACCGAAGTAAGCAAGGATGAGACGCCTTTCTTGCTCAAGGCCATAAAAGATAAAGACAGGCACGTTCGCGGCGCTGCCGCGACAGTGCTGCTAAGGAGCGGAGACCGTACCGTTCTCGATGAGCTTTATCCCGACACTAATGTGCTGAAGGCGTACGAGGTCGTGGTAAAAAAACGCGGGGACGGGGCAGAAGCCTTTACCATGACGCATCTTGTCACACACCTTGGTGTGGCCGGAGGGCTTATTGACGCGATCGAAGAAGACAGGGCGGTGCATCTTGAGACCCCCCTGATCGAATTGGGCCCAAGCTGTATACCTGCCCTGCAGGCCGTGTTCGAAGAAGGGCTTACGGATGATCCATTTATTCTGTCGGCATCGAACGTCCTATCTGCAGTGGGAGTCGGAGACCCGCGCGCGGTTGATATCATGATAAAGGGTTTTCCTCACGCGAACGAACGCGGACAACTGGGCATCATACAAGCGCTATCCGGTTTGGGAGGGAAAGAGGCGGTAAATTTTCTGTCGGATATCGTGAAATCAGATCCTGACACGAACATGCGCGCCATGGCGGCATTAGAGCTGAACACAAGCGCGGAGTGTGAAGATAAGCCAGAGATCTTAAAATCGCATTTCGGCGACGACTGTAATGACGTTCTTATGGCATACTCCTGCGCGCAGGTGGCAAAGACGAACAAGATGGAAGAGTTAAAGCATTCTTCCCTTATAAAGGTAAAAGAAAATGACTTGCAAAACGCGAAACAGCAGAAACGCCGGGCGGGAATAAGGAAGGCGGAAAAAGAGTTCGTCGAAGAACGGCAGAAATTATCACGGTCGCGGGATGCGGTCGAGAAAAACAGGAATTTATTGATCGCATTCGGAGAAAATTCTGTTCCGGCAATACTGCCGATACTGTCGAAAAAGGAGCTTGATGTCATTCTTGATCTTATGCTCGGGATCTTATACGAGATCGGAAGCGAAAAAGAGGTAATACCTTTAGCTGAGTTCCTGCTTTCCATTAAGGGCAAAAAAGTTCCCGTCGCCCGCAAAAAGACACTGGACGCGTTAGTGAAATTCAGTCCTGCCTTAAAACAGGCCCGTAAAAAAGAAGAAGCCAGAGCTATAGGACAAAGCAAGTGGCCGCGCCTGAAGAAGTTTAAACTGCGCTTATCCAGGGCCGCTATTAAGGCCAAGTATCGGATAGGCTGCCTCATAGAAGGTCTTTCCATAGGCGAAAAGCCCGATAGGCCGAAGAGATACATGCGTCCCGTAAGAAGCAGATTAAAATACGCCCGTAAATATCTGCGTTGGTTCTTCCTCAGGCCGTTAAATCGACTGAGCCGCCGGGGAACTCCCATGAAGAAGGACGCGATAAGGCGGGACCCGATCATGTTTGCGCTGGACGCCGTTCTAAGATCAGGCGCTTTGATGGAAGACGACAAAGGTGAAGGCGAAAATGCGCGCAAATCCGCGGTAAAGGCATTAGAGGTACTGGAAGCAACGCAAAAACAAGTAGTCAACGCTTGCATAAAAACTCTAAAAAGTGATGACGCGGGCGTTCGCAAGTTTGCCATAGAGCTTCTGGGAGAACTCGCGAAAGGCCTGGATAAAAAGACATCAGAGAGAAAACGGGCGACAAGCGCGCTGCTTGACCTATTGTCCGACCCGGACAGAGGAGTCCGCGAACTGGCCGATAAGTGGGCAGGAGATCTCGGTGCGACTAATGAACAGCTTGTCAATGCCAACGTCAGGGCCCTGGCAAGTCCCCACAAGGAAGCGTGGCTGGATGCCGTGAAGTTCTTCAAGATGTTCAAGAGCAGAAAAGCGGTTAAGCCCATGTCCAGACTTTTATTTGATCCCGAACCTGAAAACGTCATGCTTGTAGCAACGGTACTGGGCGAGATCGGCGATCCCTCGGCGATCAACGCTTTAAGCGGAGCCCTCTTGAATACCGCGTTTCCGGACGTTCGCAAGACGATTACGGAGACCATAGTCAAGCTTTCCGCTTTAACAAAGTCAGGCGTCCCCAGAAAGGCCGTCAGCGCCGTTATCAATCTATTACCGAACTGGGATGAAGACACGCGGGAGAACGCGAAACAAACCCTGGCGGATCTGGGGGTAGATCCGGAACGCATCGCCAGGGAGATAACGCGCGCGAATGAAAAATTGGTAGAAACACAGAAACTAAAGCTATCCCTCAGGGAGAGGATCTCAAGGCGGCTGCTAAGAAATAAGCTCGGAAGCAAAAAGGCGGAGAAACGCAAAGCCGCCGTGAACGCCTTTGAAAAGTACGCAGAATACACGTACGAAGATGCCAGAGATCTGGTCTACATGCTGTATGATGGGGATGTCAACGTTTCGATGAGCGCCATGGATATGTTAAGCAGGCCCGCCGGGATAAAAGCACTGCCTTATCTTATCGATGGACTTTCTGAAACCGAAAGTCCTGACATCCATCTTATGCTGGTCTCTATCCTGAACAGTCTTGCCGAATATGAAGACCTTAGGCTCACTCTTGGACTGGCTCTGAAGCCGTTAATTGAACAGTTAAGCAGTAAGGACGAAAAGGTCCGGCAGGCAGCGTACGACACTATACTCCTTGTTTTTTCTGACGCTGAACGCGTCATTGGGGATTTTGTTTATCTTTTGGACAACGAAGACGCGGGAGTCCGCGCGGATGCCGAGAAATTCTTGAAGGATTTCGTTACGCAACTGGGACATGATTTCCCCGAAGTCCAGTCGGCGATCACGCACATGGTCGATCTTCTGTCAGAAGAGGATTTAGCCCTACCACTTTACGAGACGACCATAAAGGGTTTAAGGATCATGAATGTTTCGCCGGAGGTGATGCTTCAGGCTATTGGCAACGCGGCAAGGAATCCCGATCAGAACATCTGGGGAACTGCCATGGAAGACATTGCCGGTTCTGGCCTGCCAGGCGCCAAAGAACTCCTGCGGACAGTAGCCGCGGAAGCGCAGGAAGACAATCTTAAACGCGTAACGATGATCAAGACCTTGCAGGCGATGGAAGCGCAAGAAACCAGTCAAGAGTCCGGACCCGGTCAGGACGACAGAGCCGTTATGAACGCGGGCAATATTATGGAGATAATAGGTGATATCTGCAGTCTGGCGAGTGGAAATGAACAAGTTTGCACAAAGGTCGAAGAAAGATTGACCATGATAGCTTCGCCCGAGGGATCTATTCATCCCAAACTCCAGGAAGAGATCGTCGGACTTGTATCAAGGCCGGATCTGACCCCGATACTTTACGCAGCAACCATAAAAGCCATGAGGATCATGAATGCTGCTCCGGAGCAATTGCTCGGTGTTATGAGCGTTGCGGTGCGAAATCCTGATCAGAATGTCTGGAGCTCCGCGCTGAATGACATCGCCAGTCCCGGCATATCCGGTGCTAAAGAGCTCCTGGAGGCAATGATCGCTGAAACGCAGGAAGGTGAGTCTAAACGCGCAGCGATAACCAACGCCTTGCAGGAAATGCAAACCCGCGAGTCCGGACAGGAAGGCGAATCCGGTCAGGAGCCCGGATCCGGTCAGGGAACCGAGCTTAATAGTTTCATTATTTTACCACTTTCGGGGCTATCGACGGGCCTCGGTATAGCGCTTTTGATAACTGCGTTATGTATAAAGATCTGGAAACTTGGAAAGCTTGACGGTGAAGAGCAGTTGCCATTTTTTGGGCGGCTCGGACGCGGTATTGGACTGGGGTGGCAGAGACTGAAACTAAAGAGCCCCTGGAAAGGGTTACGTGCCTCCGCAGTAAAAGGTCTTGGTATTTATTCTCGCGGCAGTAAAGAGGTTACCATAAGCATAATAGAATCATTATATGACCAGAAGGATGTGGCGACGGTTGGCCTGGACGTGCTGAAAAGGCTTCGCTCTAATAAAACAGCGCTGGATCTTGCAGCGGCGGTATCCGATCCGGAAAAAGACGAATGGACAGCTATCCGATTGGCATTGACCGAATTAGAAGTCCCGACAAAAAGGATCGCCGAAGGCCAGATAAAAGTATTATCGAAATGTCCGCTTATAGGCGCGAGGGCATCCGCGGTAGAATTTTTGGCGGGAGTCACTTCAGCCGGAAGCGTAAGCCAGGAAGAAAAAGACAGGATCATCAGCGCACTTGTGAATGCTATAGTAAGTGATAGGGACTTGAACGTCAGAAGAGTTACCTCACAGGCACTGGACAGGCTCGAAGTTCCGGCCGAGGATCGCGTAAAAAGATCTATCATAAGCCGGATTTACCGCGCTGTTGCAATAGCCCGGTGGGGGTTTAATCTTAGAAAACTCTGGAAAAAGAGCCGTATCCGGGCCGTAAAACGACTGGCAAAGTTTGCTCCGGACAGCAGGGAGGCCAGGATAACCATAATCGAAGCCCTGTATGACGACTTGGACGTCGCGATGGCCGCGCTGGAGGTATTAGGGGGACTTGAGAATAACCAGGTAGCCCAACAGCTTGTGGAGGCGGTATCCGATCCAGGAACAGATGAATGGCTTACTATACGCATGGCGTTGGCCCGGCTGGGTACGCCGGTAGAGAGGATGGCCGAAAAGCAAATTTGGGTCTTATCAAAAAGCCCGTACTCCGTCGCGCGAATATCTGTCGCGGAATACCTGCCCGGCATTGCCTTGAATCAGGATATTGATCCTAAATTAAAGGATAGGATAATTAACGCACTTACAGACGCTTTGGGGGACAGCGATTCACAGGTCAGGACAACGGCTACAGATGCGCTGAGTCGCAAGCTCAAAGTCTCGGACGAAATTCTCATAAAAGGTTTTACAAAATCCCTGAGAAGTCCGTATCCGGACGCCCGGAAGGAAGCCGTGATAGCCCTTGGAACAATCGGTTTATCACATCCAAAAGGATCAGAGACGAGGAACAGGATAATAGACATTTTGCTTGATGCTTCGGAAAACAAAAAACTGGATATACAGCCGGTCGCTCTTTCCGCGCTATATTCACTGGAACCTGCCGGCAGACAGAGCGTCAGGTGCTATGCCCCGGCGCTGGAAAATGACGATATGTCCATCAGGAGAGCTGCCGCGATCGTGCTTGGTAATTTCGGTGACAAAACGGCGATCAAGCCGTTAAGAAAACGGCTTAAGAAGGAGGCCAATCCCAATGTTCGCAAAGCGATCCAGGAAGCTTTGGCACAACTGGGCATGGTTGCCAAAGAGACCATGGGGCAAAAGCCCGCCCCCGCAGCTATCGCGCCGGTCCAGCCGAGAGCCCCGACTCAGGCAGAAGAGATGGCTCCGCTTGCGAAAATGCTTCTGGGAAGCAAACAGCAGGCCGCGTCTGTTGAAGTTGAAGCCGAACAAGTTGCATCGACCGCGTTCAGCGGTATCACGAAGATCGTTTTTGACGGTAAAGAAGTAAACCTGGATCATGCAATGCGGAAGATACGGGAGATGGCCTCGCAGAGACTTATTTTTAACATAAGGGTCGAAGGCGATAAGATCTCGATCGGGATCGCAAATCCCAACCAAAGACACCCGCAGATCAAAGATCCGAAAATTGGTCTGGGGACTTTCCGCTGCATCATAGACATGGGAGAATTTTCAGTTGTATTTGATACTTACTCCGGGCCGATGACTAAAATTTCGCAAGCGGAAAGAGAGGAGATCGCTAGATTATACGGTGCCGGTTATGTGAGGCTGGCAAGGTTCTTCGTCGAAAACGGATTTCCGGCTTCATATCCGCTTGGCAGCTCAACAAAACTCGTATTCAGGCGATTGAAACTATTCCAGGGAATTCCGCAAACTATCGGCGACCTTGCCAGAAACCCCCTGGAGGGCGATCAAAAAGCTGCACCCGCTGCGGCCGAACAGCAAGCTGGATCTGCTGAAGTTCAGGCCAGGCAAAGCGTGCCGACCCCGGTCAGCGGGATAAAAGAAGTTGTGGTAAACGGCGAAAAAGCAGATTTAGAAACAGCGAAGAAAGAAATTCCGAAGATGGTTGGAAAAAGGCTTGCTTTTAATGTGAAAATCGGCGGCGATAAGATATTTCTTGGAATTGCCGGTTTCTCTACTCCGCATGAGGAGATTAAAAATCCTGCCGCTGGACCGGGCATATTCCTCGGACAAATGACCGAAAAGGACTTTGCGGTTGTGCTTAACATTGTAGGACTAGGTGCTGAAATACCACCAGACAAAAAAGAAGAGCTCCTTCGTTTATATGGCGCCGGCTATGTAAGGCTGGCAAGATTTTTCGTTGAAAATGATTTTCCCGTTTCGTTTCCGCTCGAGAGCCGGACAAAGAAAATATTCGAAGATTTTAAACTTTTCCAAAAAGTTCCACAAACTATCGGCGAACTCGCGAATCAGCTCCTGGCTGGTGAGCAGAAGGCTGCGCCTGCCGCTGCGGCCACGCCGGAAGCTGCGCCCGCTGAGGCCGAACAGAAAGCCGCATCTGCTGATGTTAAGGCCGGACAAAGTGCGCCGATCCTGGTCAGCGGGATAAAAGGAGCTGTTGTAAACGGTAACGAAGTAAGCCCGGAAATAATGAAGACAGAAATACCGAAGACGGCAGGGGCAGGGATTGCTTTTAATGCCAGGATCGAAGGCGGCAAGATGCTTCTCGGGATCGCTAAATCCGGTACGCCGTATGAAAAGATCGAAAATCCGTCCGTTGGTCCGGGGACGCTTCGAGGGATGATCACCAAAAGCCGATTCGCGGTCATATTTGACGGATATAAAGGACCGGGCGCGGAAATTAAAGCGGATCGAAAAAGAGAGGTCATTGGATTGTATGGCGCCGGCTATGTGAGGCTTGCCAGGTTCTTTGTTGAAAACGGATTCCCGTCTTCATTCAAGCTCGATAGTTCAACAAAATTATTATTTAAACAGTTTGGATTTTTCCGAAAGATCCCGCAGACTATCGGTGAACTTGCCGACCAGCCCTTAGAGGGCGAGCAAAAGGCTGAGCCTGCTGCTGCGCCTGCTGAGACTAGACAGCAAGCCCCGCCTGCTAAAGCCGCGCCGCAGGCTATGCCCACTGAGGCCAGGCCAAGTGTGCCAAGCATGGACATTTTCCAGGCCATGGAAGAGAGTCTTGAGGAAGGGCCGGGAGTTGGTGCTTGGATCCGCGACATTATCTTTGGGATAGGACGGTGGTTTAAGAGAAAGGGGCTGCTGCTGCTGCTGCCGCACAGTTCCGACAAGAAAAAGAAGATAGCAAGGATTAAATATCTGGCCAAGCATGGCGCAACTGAAAAAGGGACGATAAAAACCCTTGTTAAACATTTAGGTGAAACTGATCTGGATATAGTGCTGGTCGCGATGGATGAATTAAGCAGTCCGGAAAACAAAACAGCAGTAGCACCGCAATTGATCGATGCTTTGTCCAATAAAGACTCATCTGTTCGCTTCAGGGCCGCCGCGATCCTTGGTACTTTAGGCGTCGTAGAAGCCGCTGAGCCGTTGCTTGATCGCCTGGCCGACGAAGACCAGAAAGTCCGCAAAAATGCATATAATGCCCTGGTTAATCAGCTCAAGGTTTCAGGGGAAATGCTTAGACAGAAACTTATAAGCTTATTGATACATGAGAATGAAGATATCCGTAAAGATACTGTAGAATTCTTGAGGGGATACGCTTCGTCGCTGGAACCACAGTCGCCGGAAAAGAAGCAGGCGATCGAAGAGGTGACCGTCCACCTGTGCGACAGAAACCTGCCTTATCCGTATTTTGAGACAGTTGCAAGAGCTTTGTGGGTGATGAATGCTACGCCGGAACAGCTTTTTGAGGCTATGGAGTATGGAGTGTCGAATCGCAATCAGGACGTTCGTGCATCTGCGCAGAATGCCCTGAATAAGTTAAACGGCCGCGGGTCTGGCAGACAGACAACAAGCCCTGCCGGTTTTGTCTTTCCATTTATCGGCTCTCAGGGACTTATGGAACTGGACGCTTCCGTTATAAGCGTGCTTATCGTTTTGGGCGTCATTGCCCTGGGTGTTATTTTGTACTTTACTGTGCGGCATTTTTCGCGCAAGAAAGCTGAAGCGCTAAAAGAGGCGCGTCGTTTTTCAGATCCGCTTCGCTTGAGTTTTGGACCGGGCGAAGAAGAGATCGCGTCTACCAAAAAGGAAGTTGCGGCCCTGGTCAGGCGTGGGGACGAGAAGGCAGTAGGGCTTCTGATAAAGAAGCTCGAGCATTCTTACCCGCAAGTCCGCGAAAGTGTGGTTCAGGGATTGGTTGCGATAGGCAAGCCCGCCGTGGAACCTCTTAAAAAAGCGCTAAAAGGTCCGTCGGTTATGACCGTTCGGAGAGACGCTTTAAAGGCTTTAAGGGGACTGGTAAAGAGAAAGTGCGTTAGTGAATTTGAAGTTGCCGAGGTTTTAATAAAAATGGCAAAAATCAAAGGTCCGGTTTTTCCGAATTTTGCCAGGAGAGAACTGAAGAAAATGGGTTACGACGAAGAACTTTATATGCCGGATGACAAAGGCTCTACTTATTTCCACTCGTTTGACCCCTTTACCGTGGGGTTGTGCCTTGGAATGTTAGGGTTTAGCATTCCTCACTGGGTTGCGCTGCCGGTTTTAGGTACCGCGGCGATCGGGATCGTTGCATTTTTTGCAGTGAGGTGGCATAGAGACCGTGATCCTGCGAATAAATTTATGCGCCGGTTAAAAAGCTCGGATCCTGTAATTCGCGCGGCCGCCGCGGAAGCCCTTGGTGAGATGGGCCTTAAGGCGAAATACGCGGTTCCCTATCTTAGCAGAGTGATACTGGACGAGAATAAGGATGTCCGCGTGGCGGCGGTCAGGGCCATCGGGAAAATAGGAGCTTCGTCTGAAGAGGGGAATGCGCCTAACCACGCGCGAATAGCCAGCGAAATAGATTTGTGGGAGATGGAAGCTATCTATGTCCAAAGTCTTGTGGACGTTATGTTGATAGACAAAGAAGAGGACGTTCGCGGGGCCGCGAAAGAAGCTCTTGTCCGCTTAGGTGAACGCGCGACGAGAACCTTGGCCGATTATCTTACAAGGCGCCGATGGGGAGAAATATCCAGGATAGCCGTACGTAGAGAGATCGGGAAAGTTTTGAAAAGGATAAGAACAGAAAAGTGCCAGAAGCTGGTTGAGCGCGGTGATCCTGTGGCAATCCAAAGTCTGATCTATATGATGCTGTCCAGCTTTGATAGCGACGTCCAGGGGATCGCGAGAGATGCCCTGTTCACACTAGGTGAAAGAGCGATCCCGCACCTGGAAGAAAGACTTACCATGATGGATCCCATCGTGGAAAATATCCATTACGGAAGGGGCGGAGTCAAGATGGTGCAGGGAACCAGTGAGAATGTTTATTACAAAGAAGTAGCAGCACTTATAAACGAAATAAAAGAAGAGTCGATGATGGATCAGGTAGCAGGGAACGTGGTGAATAGAATTGCCCGCGGCGAAGATATTAATATGGTGTGCGCCCAGGCCTTGTGGGACCTGGAATGGAAAGCAAAGGCCGACAGGACCGGTGCCGTAACAGGCCTGACTCAAAAGATCTACGTGCACTCCGAACAGCTTGATGTCGAAAAAGTCAGGAAAGCCGTAGCGGCCCTGAAAAGGTTTGACGAGATCGCGAGCTCTTTCATCGGAGCCAGAAGAGATCTGAGATATTTCAGCAGCAATATGCCCGATTACATGCTCAACAAGCCGATATCTTTCCAGGAAGTCCTGCAGATCGTCCAGACTTACCTTTTACATGTTAATAGTGAAGTTCCGGTAAGCAGGAAGCGGAAACGCATAGCGGAAGCTCTGATCTCCTTTATTTTAAACAGAGCCCGGAAAGCGAGGGCGATCAACCAGGAAGAAAGAAGTATCCTGGCGGGGAACCGGCATGTTTTGTCCTACGTGTTAATGACGGTCAGCCATTCCCTGACGCCTGTATTGATAGAGGACAGGATAAACAGCGTAATAACGGATTATACGCAGCTAACGGATCTTTATGAAAAACTCGGAGAGGAAGGAATAATAGAAGGATACGCCCAGGCGATGAGAGAAGTCGAGATAAAGAACGTTTATTATTACGACGTAGACTATGGTAAACAACAATTACATAAGGCGTTCGAAGTGAGCGTATCAGTAGGCAAAGGAGAAGAAAAAGAAGATATCGGATACGCCATCACTTTCAACGAGAACGGGACGCCCTACAGGGATGGGAACGCGCAGAGGTTCGTCGATCGGTTCGGAGCGCTTCGCTGGATGGCTTTAAGGGACCAATTCCGCAGTGTGCGCATCGACCCGGAAATATTCAAAGAGGCCTTCAGGCGGGCGGCTGCGGTCGATAGAGCTCGCGCAAAAGAACGAACGAGAACCCAGGCGACCACCGCCTTAAAGATAGTTTTGCCCGGCGAAAAAGGGTCCGGAGATGAACAGGCGCAGCAGCCATCGGCAGTAAGGCCGTCCACACCGCTGGACAGGATGAAAGGCGTTCTGCCGCTGCTGATAATCGCCATGCAGACGTT
>JBAROI010000084.1:0-3502 GCA_049642015.1 Candidatus Omnitrophota bacterium
TCTACGGAGGCGGGCGTTCCGAGGAAGTCGTTGGAAGGGCGATAAAGGGAAAGTCCGGAAAAGTAGCTATCGCTACGAAATGCGGACTTGAGCAGAAAGGTTCTTCCATAAAGCCAAATCTCAGCGCTCCCTTTATAAGAGAAGAACTTGAAAATTCACTGCGCCGCCTCGGCATCGAGACCATCGACCTTTACCAGTGCCACTGGCCGGACGAGAACACGCCTGAAGAAGAGACGTTCAGCCAGTTGAGTCAGCTCATCAAGGAAGGCAAGATAAAGCACATCGGCGTTTCCAATTACGATAATGCCCAGCTTGAGCGGGCCCTTAACGTTGCTCCCATCGTGAGCAGCCAGGTGCATTATTCGCTCTTTAAAAGGGAGATCGAAAAAGACTTTCTCCCGTTCTGCAGGAAAAAAGGCGTCTCCATACTCTCTTACGGGTCGCTTGGCGGCGGAATACTTACAGGAAAATACAAAAAGCCGCCTTCTTTCCCGAAAGGCGACGCGAGGAGTTTTTTCTATACCTACTACCGTGAGCCTTTCTGGAGCAAGGCAAAGGCGCTCGTTTCAGTCCTGGAAGAAATAGCGGAAAAAAGGAAGTGTTCCGTTTCTGAAGTGGCTATTAACTGGGTTCTCAGCCACAAGGAAGTCGCAAGCTGCATAGTGGGATGCAGGACGCCCGAGCAGCTCGATCAGAACGCTCCTGCCGCGGACTGGGAACTGAGCGAGGAAGAGCAATCAAAAATTCAGAACGAACACGATAAGACATTTTCCCTTAATTCTTAATCCTTAATCCTGAATTTCTCCCGTTCTTATGATCCCCGAAAGGTATCTTGCTGATTCCTTGATCGTCCGCTGCTGCGTAATGTAATCCACGTGAACCAGGCCGAAGCGCGGCCGGTATCCTTCGGCCCATTCAAAATTGTCAAGCAAGGACCAGTAGAGGTATCCGATCACGGGAGAGCCCCTATTTATGGCGCGAAGGACCTGTTCCAGGTGCGCTTTTATAAAATTTTTCCGGACAGGATCACTCGCAGCGATCCCGTTTTCGGTGATGAAAATAGGAAGGCGATATTGGGAGAAATTTTTGATCATCTCATACATTCCCTCGGGATATATTTCCCATCCCATATCAGTTATTTCTCCGACTTCGTGGTGTCCGCGCGGACAGGTTTTCCCGATAGAATCTTCCCCGTGCCGGCCTTTATAATGGATAAATTCGCGTGTGTAGTAATTAAGTGCTATGAAGTCCAGAGTATGTTTTGCCGAAAGTTTTTCGTGAAAGAAGGGCATAAAATCCGCTATTCCGGTTATTGCGGACTTGACGAAAGCATGGTTGTAGAAATTACTTCTCAAAAAAGTCGCCATCCGGTCTTTTATTGAATATTTTGAACAGGGATGAAAAGCGGTTACGGACTTGGCGATGCTGATCTTAGGTTCCTTTATCTGCGCCGTGTTTTGCGCGATCTTTTTCATTACCCTATAAGCTTCAACGTGGCTTTTGAGCATGTTTCTTAGAGTGTCGAGGGCGTCATAAAAAGTGAATTTTTCCGGTGGCCATTTACTGTTAAGGTAGCTTCCCATTGCGACGACGCACGGCTCGTTGATCGTAAGCCACCAGGTGACCCGGTCGCCCAGTTCTTCGATCGCTCTTTCGGCAAAACGGGAGAAATATTTGACGGAGTCATCGTTCAGCCACCTGCCTTTGCGGCTGAACCAGCGGGGGACCGTAAAGTGGTTCAGCGTTACGATCGGCTCTATTCCAAGCTTTATCAGTTCGTCAATGACTTCCCTGTAATGGTCCCACTCGGCCTCATCCCAAACGCCTTCGCTTTTTTCCAGACGGCTCCATTCCAGGCCTAACCTGTGAGTGTTGTGCCCCAGCGCCTTGGCGATGTGGAAGTCCTCCCTGAATCTGTTGTAATGATCGCAGGCTTCTCCCGAAGGCTTGATGTGGCCTGCCTGTTCCCAGTCCCACCAGTCACTGTGATCGTTGTTGCCTTCGACCTGGTAGGCGGAAGCAGCCGCCCCCCACATGAAATTTTCAGGAAATTTCCTTCGCACGATGCCTATTATACACGTAGGCCAGCTAAATTCCAAACGGGACGGGGTGTTTTTATATAAATCAAATAATATTTGACAAAAAATCAAATATGATTTAAAATATAAAGGCGGGTGAGGGTAGGGGCAATCACCCGCCTTAGTAACGCGAAAGATCCGGGACCGGATCTGCGTTGTTACAAGAAATATTTTATCAAAAATATCGAATATGTCAACACTTTAATGGGAGGGGCCATGAATAGAATACAAACCATATTTTTCACGCTGATTTTCTGTATCTTTACCGTATTTAGCGGATTAGCGGAGAGCGGCGGGTGGAAAAACGTCTTCAAGATCGTATCCGGAAATATCCTGTGCATAGAGACCGTTGATGGGTCAGATGTGGTATATATGGGGGCAGAAAAAGGCCTTTACAAAAGCACGGACGCAGGAGGAAACTGGGAGAAAATTTCAATTCCCGGCGAGGTCTCAAGCGTTAAAGATATAGCCGTCTCCGGGGAAGAGGTGATCATTACCGCGGAGGGCGGAATATATATAGCTAAAGGCGGAGTTTTGTGGGAAAGAATACCGGGCAAAAAGAAGATCTCCGGAATAACATTTTACCGCAGCGGGCAGGGCCAGAGCGCCGTGCTGGCCTGGGGCAAAAATGATCTTTTTAAAATAAAAGACAACGACTGGGAACGCATAGGATCAAGCTCTTTGTGGAGCGGGGGAATAATCGAGGCGGTTTGCGGGGGCGGCGTTATTTTCGTCATTTCCGGCAATAGTATTTTCCGTTCACCGGACGGGGGAGATAGCTGGGAGGAGATAATGCTCACAAAGGAGCGCGGTTACGAGGAGGAAATAATAGCGGAAGACGAGGAAGAGTTTTTGCTGACCGGCGATATAGCTCCTGATGAACATGGAGGCATACTGGCCGCAACGACCAGGGGCGTTTTTATAATAGACAGAGAAGGGGACCTCCGGAGGCGGATAGATACGACTGGACTGCCTTCCACGCGGGTGAGGTATGTGACACGGAACGATAACGGGATTTTTGCGGCGACTGACAAAAAAGTATTCCGTTATTCAGAGCCCGGGAAAAGCTGGCAGACCGTATTTGAGGCGTTTTCCGGGACTATTTCCCTTTTGGATTCAAGCGTCGGAAGTGACGGCAGGGGGCGGCTCTGGACGTCTAATGGCAGGTCTTTATTCAGGCGCGATAGCGCTTTTCCGGAAGAATCAAAACTTGGAAAGCGCGATCAAGATCCCCCTATAAGGGAAGTGCACCGGATGGCAGTGGATTACGCGGAAGTAAGCCCTGAAAAGATCAAGAGATGGCGGGCCGGGGCGAGGTGGAAGGCCCTTTTGCCGAAGTTTTCTTTCGGGGTTAGCGAATCAAAGGACGACAAGGTCGAGATCTACACAAGTTCGACAAGGTCATATCATTATACAGCTCCCAG
>JBAROI010000087.1:0-11092 GCA_049642015.1 Candidatus Omnitrophota bacterium
AGATATTTTTACCCACCGTTTGTTTATTGATTCTTGCCGCAGCATTTTTTATATTTCTTTCCGCTTCCGCAAGGGCAAGGATCGTTGCGGCCTACCTTCGGCGTCTCGCGCTTGTAGGTCTGGGCCTCCGGGGCGGCTTCCGGCGCGATCTCCGGGGCGCCGAAAGCCGGCGCTTCACCTTTGTCGTAAACTTCGTCCTGTCCGGCGGAAGACGTGCCTATGGCCGAATAACCTCTATGCTCGAACACTTCCTTTCCCGGCTCAAAAACGGATTTTTTGTACTGTTCTTCCATTGCCGAGACCTTTACGATGCGTTCGGCGGTCTCCTTGTCTATATTCACCATCAGCTCAGTAAACATGCGGAACGCTTCGTGCTGGAACTCGACAAAGGGATCCTTCTGCGCGTACGCCTGCCACGAAATGCCCTCCCTTAAGTCGTCAAGCTCCCTGAGATATTCTTTCCAGTTGGAATCTATCACGGAGAGCATCACCATCTTCTCAAGATACCGCATCCTCTCCTCGCCGAGGAACTTCTCGCGCAAAGAATATCCTTTTTTGGCGACGTCCATTACCTGATCTATGATCTCACCGGCCGTTCTCCTCTCAAGCGCTTCAGGCTTAACCTTGATCGCGTAGCTGTACATGATATTTTTCGAAAGAAGCTCGGTATCCGGCTCTGTTTCCCACTTTTCCAGAAGCGTTTCAAGACCAGCCGAAAGACACTCGTAAAACTCGTTCCTAAGGTCGCCCTCATCCAGCACTATCCGGCGCCTTTTATACAAGACCTCCCTCTGCTGGTTCATGATGTTGTCGTATTTGAGAAGGTGTTTTCTTATCTCAAAATTCTGCGATTCGACCCTTCTCTGCGCAGTCTGGATCGCCCGCGTAACAAGCGGGTTTTCGATGACCTCGCCCTCTTCCATGCCGAGGCGGTCCATTATCATCTTTATCCTGTCGGACCCGAAGATCCTCATGAGGTCATCCTCCAGGGAAAGATAAAACCTGCTGGAACCCGGGTCGCCCTGCCTTCCGGCGCGGCCCCTCAGCTGGTTGTCTATCCTCCTCGCCTCGTGACGTTCCGTGCCGATCACGTGGAGCCCGCCTAATCCCACTACTTTTTCGTGTTCATCCTTAGCGGTCGCCTTGTACTCTGTAAGATATTTTTGATAAACCGTTTCTCTTTCGGTTTCGTCCTCGATCTGGAGCTTTACCACGGCATCGTTCGCCAGGTACTCGGGATTTCCTCCTAAAAGGATATCGGTCCCGCGGCCCGCCATGTTCGTCGCGATCGTAACGGCGCCGAACCTGCCGGTCTGGGCGATGATGTGCGCTTCCTTCTCGTGGTATTTCGCGTTCAATACGTTATGTTTTATCCCGTGGGTGTTGAGAAGTTTGCTCAGTGTCTCGGATTTTTCGATCGAAACCGTGCCGACAAGAAGCGGTCTGCCCTTTTTGTTCCACTCCTCGATCTCCCCTACAACGGCCTCAAACTTCTCCTCCCCCGTCTTGTATATCCTGTCGGGCATGTTGTCCCGTTTGAGGGGTTTATTCGTCGGGATCTGCATTACGGGCAATAGATATATACTTTCGAATTCCGTCTCTTCCGTTTTCGCGGTACCCGTCATGCCGGCTATCTTGTCGTACATGCGGAAATAGTTCTGGAGGGTGACGGTGGCAAGTGTCTGGCTTTCTTTCTGGACCTCGACGCGCTCCTTGGCCTCTATCGCCTCGTGGATACCTTCCGAAAAACGCCGGCCCGGCATCATCCTGCCGGTAAACCCGTCCACGATAACGATCTTATTGTCATTAATAACGTAATCGACGTCTTTCTGGAAAAGTATGTACGCCTTAAGGAGCTGTTTCACGCTTTCTACGTTTCTTTGCTGTTCGGTGTAGGCCGCGGTGAGCTCTGTTTCGCGGGCGACCTTCTCTTCTTCCGGCATATCCTCATCAGCCAGTTCCGCCAGCTGCGCTTCGATATCCTCCAGCATGAATTCCAGGCCGAACCGTTCGCGCATTATTTTCTGCCCGCGCGCGCTGAACGTAGCCTCGCGCGTCTTTTCGTCGTAAATGTAATAAAGCTCCTCCAGAAGATCGTTCTTTTCCTTTTCCATCACCTTGCTGTCCAGCATGGACTGCGCCTTGTCCAGCAGGTTCTTGGCCTTCATGTCTTTAAGGGCGATATCCAGAAAATCCCTGTTCTTTGGGTCCGCTTTATGTATGAGGTAAAGCTGGTTTCCGGCTTCTTCGCCATTATCGTCCCGCAGATACTTCCTGAACTTCGAAAGGTAATCGTCTACCAGGCGCTTTTGCGACCTCACGATCTCTTCTACCACCGGGCGCAGCCTGTTATACGCTTCGTTCGGCTCGTCCACCGGCCCCGATATGATAAGGGGGGTCCTCGCCTCATCTATAAGTATGCTGTCGACTTCGTCAACGATCGAGTAACTCAGACTGCTCTGGACCACATCCTCCCTGTCTGCGACCATGTTGTCCCTTAAGTAGTCAAAGCCGAATTCGTTGTTGGTCCCGTAAGTTATATCGCAGGCGTAGGCTTTTTGCCGGTCTTCGGGCTTTATGTCATGCTGCATGACCCCCACGGTAAGCCCCATAAATCTGTAAACGGGGCCCATCCATTCGTAGTCCCTTTTCGCCAGATAATCGTTAACGGTGATGATGTGGACCTTTATCCCGGCCAGGGCGTTAATGCACGCCGGGAGGGTCGCGACAAGCGTCTTGCCTTCACCGGTCGTCATCTCCGCTATCTTTCCCTGGTGAAGCACGACCCCGCCCATCAGCTGCACGTCAAAGTGCCTGAGGCCGATGGTCCTCTTTGCCGCTTCCCTGATGACAGCGAAAACTTCGGGGAGTTTCTCTTCCATGACGCTGTTGGTGAGTTCTTTCAGGCGTTTCTTGTGTTTGCCCCTTTCCTGGTCGGAAGTGGAACCGACTATGAGTTCACGCGTCTTTTCGATCTCAGGCGTCTTCTCCTCCATCATCCGGTGAAGGGTTTCCTTAAATTCCACGGCTTTTTTCTTAAGCTCTTCGTCGGAAAGCGAGGAGACATCCTTGTCCCGTTCGTTTATTTTATCCACGACCGGCTGGAGCTTATTAATCTCCCTCTCGTTCTGCGTTCCGAAGATCTTCTTTAATAAATTCGCTATAAACTTAAACATGATCATTCAATTCCGGGTTTTACTTTTTCTTTGTCGCTATTTGTTTTAAGTACGTTTCTACAAAAGTGTCCAGGTCGCCGTCGAGGACCTTTTCGGCGCTTGAGGTCTGCTCTCCCGTCCTGTGGTCCTTCACCATCTTGTAGGGATGCAGGACGTACGAACGTATCTGGCTTCCCCACTCTATCTTCTTTTTTTCGTCGCGGGCCTTCAGCGACTCTTCTTCTTTTTCGCGCCGCATCTTCTCGTACAGCTTCGCCCTGAGCAGCTTCATGGCGGTGGACCTGTTCTTATGCTGCGACCGTTCTTTCTGGCACTGGACCACGATGCCCGTCGGCTGGTGGACTATCCGCACTGCCGAATCGGTCACGTTCACGTGCTGCCCTCCCGCGCCCGAAGAACGGTAAGTATCGATCCTGAGGTCGTTCTCGTTGATCTCCACCTTGATATCGTCCCCGATGTCCGGGACCACGTCGACCGAAGCGAAAGAAGTATGCCTTCTCTTGTTGGAATCGAAGGGAGATATCCTCACCAGGCGATGAACGCCTGTTTCCGCTTTCAGGTAACCGAACGCGAAACTCCCGCGTATTATCACCGTAGCGCTTTTTATCCCGGCCTCTTCTCCGCTCAACTGGTCGACTACATCAAAAGAATAGTCGTGGTCTTCGGCCCAGCGGGTATACATCCTCAAAAGCATCGACGCCCAGTCGCACGACTCCGTGCCGCCTGCCCCGGAATTCACGCTGAGAATGGCGTCGCACTTGTCGGCTTCGCCTCCGAGAATGCTTTTAAATTCAAGCTTATCTATGTCTTTCTGGATCGCCTGGACGTCCTCCATCAGGCTTCTGATAGACTGGATATCGTCCGCTTCGACGATCTCGGCCAATTCCTTAATAGAATCGTGCTTTTTCTTTATTTCATTGTAGGGCCCGATAAGGGCTCTTACGGCTTGAAGTCCACGGGAAAGCGAGTTTGCTTTTTCCTGGTTGCGCCAGATCTCGGGCTCGTTGAGCTGGCTTTCTAGTTCTTTTATCTTCTTCTGGTTGTTAGCCAGGTCAAAGATACCCCCTTAGTTCTTCGAACTTGGCATCCATTCCCTTTATAGCGTCACGTAATTCTTCTATCATTTTTTTGTACCTCCGTTAGCTGGCATTATAACCTTTTTTCCTGAAATATTCAATGACCGCACGGACGTCCCCTCTCAACCTGTCATCCCCGCGGCTTTTGTCATTCCCGCGAACGCGGGAATCCATCCCACCTGTCATCCCGAGCGAGTGAGCGAAGCGAGCGAGTCGAGGGATCTTATTTCAATTCCGGGAATTGAAATACTCAATGATTGCCTGAGCCGTGCGCCTGTCTATCCCCGCTTCCCATAATTCCTCCTGAGTGGCATTACGCAGATTCCGGACGCTGCGGAATCTTTCCATCAGAAGCTTCTCCTTGGCAGGGCCAACCCCTTTTATCTCTTTAAGTTCCGTCGTAAATTTTTCGCCCCGGCGCAGCCTGCGGTGATACTGTATCGCGAACCTGTGGGCCTCGTCCCTGACGCGCTGTATAAGCAGGAGCAGGCGCGACCCCGGCGAAAGCCTTATCGGCTGGCGGCGGCCTTCAACATACAGGTGGTTATGCACCTTGGCGATGCTGGCAACCGGAAGCTTGTCCAGCCCCAGGGAAACAAGCTCCGCTTTAGCGGAGGAAAAGTGCCCCCGTCCGCCGTCTATAAGGACAAGATCCGGAAGCGGCTTATTTTCGCTTAAAACGTGCGAATATCTCCTCTTCACGACTTCGCGGATCATTGAATAATCGTCCATCCCTTCGACGGTTTTTATCCTGAATTTCTTGTATCCGCTTTTTAGGGGCTTTCCGCCCACGAACGTCACCATCGACCCAACGGACTGTTTTCCCCCGATATCTGAAATATCAAAGCATTCGATCGTTACCGGGCGGCGGGACAGATTAAGCGTATTCTGTAATTCGTCGAGTTCGCCGTAAATGGGCTTCCGCGAACGGTCGTGCAGCTGCTGAACCGCCGTCAGGGCCTCTATACGGTTTTTTGCGGCCTGGGCCTTTTCGTACTTTCTTTTGGCGGAGAACTGCTTCATTTTCTTCGTGAGCTCATGGATGAGGTCGTCCTTCCTGCCTTCAAGGAACGCCCTTAATTGCTTAACCGTATTCCGGTATTCTTTGTCGGTCGTTTTCTTTTCGCACGGCCCCAGGCACTGCCCGATATCGTATTCAAGGCAGACTTTCTTGTGCAGGCGGGTGCAAGTCCTTAAGGGGAAAACTTTTTTCATGAACGAAAGCGCTTCTTTCAGGAGCTTGACGTTAACGTAAGGGCCGTAATAGACAGACCCGTCGTTTATCCTTTTGCGGGTGATGAAAAGACGCGGGTATTTTTCACGGGCCGTCAGTTTGAGGTATGGATAAGACTTGTCGTCCTTCAGCTCTATGTTGAACTTCGGCGCGTGATCCTTAATAAGCCCGGCCTCGTAAATAAGGGCTTCCGCCTCGGAAGAAGTCCTGATGACTTTTATATCGCGCGTGTCGTCTACAAGAAGCTCCAGGCGGGCGTCGCGGGCCCTTCCAGCCTGAAAATACGAAGATACGCGCCGTTTGAGCCTGAGGGCTTTGCCGACGTAAAGGATCTTCCCTTTCGAATCCAGGAACATGTACACTCCCGGGGAATCGGGAAGCTCTTTTATTTTTGACGATAATTTTTTAAGTTTAGCGCCCATCTTACACCTTTTATCCCCACAGCGTACGCCGCGATAAGATACACCGCGCCGCTGGCCAGTACTATGGAAAAAATGCCCGCAAAATCCTTTACACCCGCCGTACCGGTCCCCTGCAGAAAAACGCGCGTAGAGATAAAAGTGAACACGGACATGACCGCCGTCGCCGCGGCTATCTTGGCAAGGGACGACAATATAGACGAAGTCCCGATATCGCCTATGCGCTTCACGAGGATCACGTAAAGGACAATGAAGTTGAGCGTCGCCGCGATCGAGGTGGCAAGCGCCAGGCCTCCGACCTTTAAAGGCCACATGAGGATCAGGTTAAGCACGAGGTTCACTATCAAAGACACCGAGGCCGTCTTGACCGGCGTCTTCGTGTCCCCCATGGAATAATAGGTGTTAACGAGGATCTTGATCCCGGCGTACGCGAAAAGCCCGAACGTGTAGAAAAAAAGCGCGCTTGTCGTGATCGTGGTGGAGTAACTCGTAAACTCTCCTCTCTGGAAAAGTATCCTCACGATCGGCCCCGCAAGTATCATCAGGCCCGCCGTAGCCGGTACCATCACGGTAAAGACCGTCTTCAGCGAAAAAGAGACGGTATCCTTGAGCTTTTCAATATCGTTCGATGCGACTTCCTTGCTCATCTTGGGAAGCGCCGCGGTGGCCAGGGATATGCCAAAAATGGCCAGAGGCAGCTGTACAAGGCGATTTGAGTAATAAAGCGCCGCTACGCCCCCGGCGCCCACTATCCAGGCCAGAGAGGCCAATACAGTGTCAATAAGCACGCTCAGCTGGTAAACTGTCGTCCCGATCATCCTCGGAAGAAGCAATTTACCGATCCTTTTGGCTATCGGATGCGCCAGCTGGAATCCTTTTTTAAGGCGGAAACCCCTCGCGTACAAGGGCCGTATCTGCATCAATACCTGAAAAACGCCGCCAACAAGGACCCCGGCAACCATGCCCTTTATGCCGATAACAGGGCACAGGAAAACAAGCGATAGTATAAGGGTCGTGTTCAAGACGACCGGCGCGAAAGCGGGGGCCGTAAAGTAATGGAGCGAGTTCAGGACGCCTTTGGAATACGCCACGAGCCCGAGAAACAGAATATAAGGAAACACCCAGCGCGTAAGAACAACGGCCGTGGCAAACTTCTCGGGGTCCCGGACAAAACCGGGAGCTATCACGCGCACTATCACCGGGGCGAAAACCGACCCCGTAACGGCCAATACCACAAGCACCATGAGCATGAGGTTCAAGATGACCCTTGCCGCGTGCCAGTATTCCTCCTCGGAACGCGCGTGCCTGTATTCGGTCAGTACCGGGACAAGCGCGGCGTTCGTGGCCCCTTCCCCGACCATATCGCGGAGCATATTGGGGATGCGGTACGCCACGACGAACGCCTGGGCGAATATATTCGTGCCGAACCACTTGGCGAACAATATGTCCCGGGCAAACCCCAGGACGCGGCTCGTCGTAATGGCACCCCCTATGATGCCGGTCGATTCTATGAGCTTTCTTTTAGTAGTCATAATATTTATATAATAATATCACAAGTTCCCCCTAATGTCATTTGCCATATATAGGGTTGACAAAAAAGGGGCGCTATGCTAAATTAGGCACCTAAATTGACTGCTTAAAACAGCTTAAGGAGAACGAAATGCCGATAAAAAAATCCGGTTTCAAAAGACTCAGACAGGATAAGAAAAAACACGAAAGAAATAAATCAGACCTTTCCGAGATCCGGACTTTGACAAAAAGGGCCCGGACACTGATAGCGGATAAAAATCGTGAAGAAGCTGACACCGTGCTTAAAAAGCTTGAATCCAAGATGGACAGAGCCGCGAAAAAGGATCTCGTAAAGAGGAACACCGTAGCTCGTTCTGTCTCACGGCTGCGTAAACAGTTTTCAGCGATCAAGAAGTAAGAAAAGAAGTAAGAAGAGCTTCCAGGGCCAGAGTGGCCCCCCTCCTACCGGTCTTAATATCACGATCGGCCTCAAGAAGAAGAAATACCCATCTATCGATCTTTCCGGCAGTGTACCCTTTTGACTGGGCCATGAGTCTTTTTGCGTAGGCGGGAGAATATTTGATCTGGCTGGCGATCTCTTTCGCATTCTTGCCTTTATCCGATAAGAAGACCACCTGCTGCATCGTCCTCAAATACCAGGCCAGGTAACCTATGATCTCGTGCGGCTGTTTCTTCTGGTCGTAGAGGTCGCGCAGTATCCGAAAAGCCCATTTTGAATCGCTCCTGTTTATGGCGTCAACCAGGCTGAAAACGGTCTCGGCCACGCTCCGGCCGACCAGGTTCTCCACGTGTTCCACTTCTATTCTGTCTCCACCGGAATAACTCGCCAGCTTTTCAAGCTCCGTCTTTATCCCGCTCGTGTCGTCGCCCTTGAGCTCGGCGATAAGATTCACCGCTTCCGGGGAGATCTCGATGCCTTCTTTTTTGAAAAACCCTCTTATCCATTTTTTTACGGTCGCTTCATTGGGCTTACCCGCTTCCACCTTCTCGATCAGGGAAGAAAGTTTGCGGTAAAGCTTATTGCCCTCAAGGGCGCTGTCGGCGGAAAGCACCAAAACGCTCGTTTCAACGGGTTTTTCAGCATAAGAAAGGATCGTGCCAAGCGAGTCCTGGGAAAGCTGGTGGGCGTCTTTTACCAGGACGACCCTGTTATCGGCCATGAAAGGCGTAGTATTGAGGGAATCCATTATGCCGTTGATGTCGTCCGGCGAATAAACTGAATAATTAAGGTCGATTTCTGCGGGGGAAAGAAAATTATCCTTGATCTTGGACTCTTCGCGGCTTCTCAGGTATTCGTCATCGCCTATGATGAGGTAATTCATGCGTGGATCACCAGGCTTCCGTCCCTTATCGTACGATCCAGTACCCTTATACCTTCTCTGAACATGCGTTTTCTCCTTCGGCCGTATTAAAACCCTGATCCGGGACGTTTCCTCTTTCTTCTGGACTTACTCACCCAGACATGGGTTTTCCTGGATAGTCCATCGCATATAGCAACTTCGCTTTTGGTGTCGATCCCGCATTTTTCCCCCAGTTCCCTGTAATGAAAAGCAGCTATATTAAAATAATCTTCGGCGGTTTCAAAGTGCTTTTGCGCCTGGCCCGGTCTGCCTCTAAATTCCCTGTGCCCTCTTTTCACAAATTTCTGGCCCTTATTGTAAGCTTCCTTTGCTTCCGCAAGTCTCGGGTCTGAGGAGAGTTTATGCTCTTCTTCGGCAAAACAAGGTGCAAGATCAACCTGGTAAAAAACCACACATACCAGAAGCAGCAAACTCACAAGCTTGATCATCTTCATAATATCCTCCTTTTCAATATCATAAAAACCCAAAGAAACAGCGGGCCTTAACGTATAGTTCTATTCGGGATGGCTGTGATATGGCAAAAGGGCTTCTCAGGTATTCGTCATCGCCTATGATGAGGTAATTCATGCGGGATCACCAGGCTTCTACGGTCCTCTCCACGATCCTTTTCGAGAGGTCCTTGATGGCGCCCGTCACCGCGGCGGCTTCAGTTTTGGCGTTCGGGCCCACTACATCGTAATCGAACTGTCCCATGAACTTGGGTTCCTTCCACATGAGCTTTCCGGTGCGGTTGTCGTACAGTTCTATGTTGACTATGACTTCCACCCTGAACTCTTCCACGTCCCGGTTTTTGCTATAACTCAAGGGATAACGGTCCAGTTCGATGAGCTGCCCCTTCAAAAGAAGCGTGGCGTCCGCTTCTCTCTTAACGTCGAGGTGGCGGTCGAAGATAAACCCGTCAATGACTTGCCTGGTAATATCGGTTTCCATTCCGGGAAAGTAAAAAAAAGTGGCGTTTTTGTCGGAGACTTCTTGTGTGGGATCGATCCTGTTCGTGAAATTACCAACGTGGATGGAATCCAATTCCGGCGGCAGGAGGGATGAGGTCGTATAGCCGCACCCGCAGGTAACTGCCAGGAAAACAGAAAGAATCAAAAAAGTAAATAAACGCGTCACTTTTTGGCCTTTAACTGTAGGTATTCCACTTTAAGTTCCGCCACCTTCGCGGCTTTCGTGCCGGGATAATTGTACACGATATCTTCGCAGTAATAAAGAGCGCTGACGTATTTTTTTCTTTTCTCGTAGAACTCGGCTATCTTCAGCATGCTCTCCGCTTTTTTGTTCCTCAGGTGGTCCATCGCCCGGTCGGCTTCTTTGGCGATAGCCGGCACCGGCGTGGTTTCCGCTATGTGTTCGAACTTTTTGATCGCCTCGTCCGTGCTTTCCTGGTCGTACTCGGGATCGCGCGAGGCTTCGTACACCGTGTAAGCAAGCTGATACCTTGCTTCGGGAGCAAGGGTGCTTTCCGGGTAATCGTTGATGATCCTTTCGTACGCTTCCATGGCCTCGTTGTACTTGTACAGTCTCCTGTAGCTTTCCGCCATCTTGTAAAGCGCCTTGTCCGCGTATTTCCCGAAAGGACTGTTCTCCACGACATTCTTATATATCTCCACCGATTGTTCCAGTGAAAGCGAAAGCTCAAGCTCCATCAGTTTCGGCGTCTCTTTTGTCTGGAATATGTTGGCTATGTTGTATTCTCTTTCGATTATCTCTTCCTGCCGGCGCGTGTAGGGATAGTCATCGACTGTCTTCTGGTAGTTCTGGTAAGCGAACCAGTATTTCCCGAGCTCCTCGTAAGACCTCCCGGCGTAATACTGGGCGTCCGGCGCCAGGTCCGAATCCTTGTAAGCCTTGACCATGCTGGTAAATTCGTCCGCGGCGCGCTTAAAATCTTTCTCCCTGAAAAGGCGCATCGCCCAGTCATACTGTTCCTGGGGAGAATCTTTGGGGGCGGTCTTAGGGTTTACGAAGCTCTTGCTTTTGGGCGTCCATATCCAAAAAGCGAAAGAAGTGTTCTCGAAAGATATAAGAAATGTAAAAAGGATGATTAAAACGAGGATATTTTTTTTCATTTCAAAAATAAATATTCCCAAAAGGGTCGCGTTTCGCGGGATTATTCCTGTGTTGTTTCTTCTTCTTCTTTTGTGTCTGAATCAGTTTCTGCTTTGGAGGAAGCATCGGCTGTGGAATCATTATACATGGTAAGGCTGTTTACGTACTCTGAAATAAGTTCTTTGTCCTTTTTGGACATCTCCAGAAACTGATTGCCTACTTCGTATTCGTTCCCCGAATCCGA
>JBAROI010000088.1:0-3696 GCA_049642015.1 Candidatus Omnitrophota bacterium
CTGATACCCATGCGCAACATCAAACTCACCATATCCTATGACGGCACTGGCTACAAAGGCTGGCAGGTACAGGCCAACGGCAGGACTGTCCAGGAAGAGCTTGAAGGGGCGATAAAAAAAGTCTTCGGGGGACCTCATCGCGTTTTCGCGGCCAGCCGTACTGATGCCGGTGTTCACGCAAAAGGACAGGCGGTGAATTTCAAGATCCCGTTGGCTTTGTCCGTACCGGCCGACAAGATCCTCCTTGCTTTAAATGCGCATCTTCCCGAGGAAATAGCTGTAAGGAGCGCACAAGAGACCGATCTTGAATTTCATTCCAGGTTCGACGCAAAACGCAAGCATTACAAGTACTGTGTCCTCAACAGCCGCCACAGGGATCCTTTCATGGAAAAATACGCGTGGCGTGTGCCTTATTCCCTTGACGTTCCCCTGATGAGAAAAGAAGCGAAAGCGCTTCTCGGGAAGCACGATTTCAAGGCGTTCCAGGCCAGGGACAAGAGGGAAAGGTCTTCCGTGAGAAAGATCTTTAAACTCAGCATAGCAAAGAAGAAATCTTCTCTTCTGATCGATATCGAAGCCGACGGTTTTCTGTATAATATGGTCAGGAACATCGTGGGCACCCTTGTCGATATCGGCAGGGGATACCTTCCCGAAGGAAGCATGCGTAAGATACTAAAGGGCAGGGACCGCACCCAGGCTGGTCCGACTGCGCCCGCCAAAGGACTCTTCCTCGTAGAAGTTAAATACTGATTCAAATCCGTCTGTAATGCCCCTATTCGAGATCGTCAGATTTCCCCAGCGAGGAAATCTGACTCGGAAATTTTCTCACTCTTCCTCAGAACCTTTAGTTCTTCGGAAACCTTGCCCGTTCTAAAATTAACGCCTCTCATAGGAGCATTACAGACAGATAACAGAAGTATTTAGCCTCTCCTCGTAAATAATAGTGAGTTTTTTTATTTTCTGGCTTGACAAGTATTTATACTTGCTATATACTTGCTTCATACTTGTTAAATGGGGGTATTGCCGATGCCGGGGAAGTATAAGTTCAGGTTTTTCGCCACAGTTTCAGACAGGGGGCAGATATTCATTCCCAAGGTCTTGCAGGAATATCTCGATATACGCAAGCGTGATAGGGTAGAGTTCCTTATTACCGATGAAGGAAATGTTATTTTCAAAAAGAAGGGGGAGGAGAGATGAAGAGGAAGAAGCATGTCCACAAAGTGACGCTCACCGAAAAGAGACGCCAGAACAAAAAACGCAGCGATCTAATGAGTAAGGCCATTTCGAGCGATGGTCTCCAGTCGATCTTCAACACTTATTATCGTGGTCCACTGAGCGCTCTTTACAGGAAGATCAAGGAGAAATAGCCGCGGTTTATCCTTGACAAAAAGCCCTAAATATGTTAATTTTACTCCTCACGCGCCGGTGCCGCTATTGCGGCTTGAAGCCGGCGAAAAATGAGGTTTATACAGTATCATGAAAACGACAAGGATGAAAAAACACAGTGAAGTCGTTCACGACTGGTATGTGGTCGACGTCTCTGGTAAGGTGCTCGGAAGGGTGGCTTCGGAGGTTGCTTCGCTTCTGAAGGGCAAGCACAAGGTCGACTATACGCCCCACGTGGACGGTGGATCCGGGGTTATTGTCGTAAATTGCGATAAAATAAGGGTTACCGGACGAAAAAGCGGACAAAAGGTGTATAAAAGATTTTCCGGGTATCCAGGCGGCCAGAAGGAAACCGTTTATGAGAAGATGATCGGGAAGGACCCCACATACGTGATGCGGCACGCCGTGAAGGGGATGCTTCCAAAAAATAAGCTGGGAGCGAAGATGCTTAAGCGTCTGAAGCTTTACACTGGGACGGAACATCCGCATGTCGCCCAGACCCCAAAAGAGAAAAAGATCTAAGTAAGAGGAATTGAAAATGGCAGAAACAAAAAAAGAATATTTTACAGCTATCGGAAGGCGAAAAGAATCCGTTGCCAGAGTCAGGATACGCTCCGGAGAGGGCAAGGTAAAGGTCAACAAAAGACCCTTCGAGGACTATTTCCCGAGAGAGACTCACCGCATCGATATTATGCTGCCCCTGAAGGCGGCGGGCCTCGAAGAAAAAGTCGACGTTTACGGTAATCTTACCGGCGGAGGCTTGAGCGGGCAGGCAGGGGCCTTCAGGCACGGGATAGCCAGAGCTCTTCTTAAATATGATGAAAGTTTGCGTATTGCCTTGAAAAAGGCGGGCTTTCTTACGCGTGACCCCAGGGCTAAGGAAAGAAAAAAGTACGGCCAGAAGCGCGCCAGAAAGCATTTTCAGTTTTCTAAACGTTAATGACAGCTGTCGGCTGACAGCTCTCAGCTGTCAGTTGTCGGCTTTTAAAGCGGGTTGCAATAAAAGGCGACCCGCTTTTTTATTTTTAGTGAGACCATAACTTACGCGCACGTTGTGCGCGTAAGTTATATGGCCGAATTAAACCCCACACCCAGCAAAGTATGAAAATAGTATGCTGGGTGTGGGGTCAAGCTCAACTAGTTTATAACTTATATTCGCTTCACTCCATAAGTTATAGTTTCGCTTGACATTAGGGGTCCTTTTATTTTATACTTTGTTTTTTATATAACTTAGAGGCCAACAATATATAAATAATACAAAAGGAGAAAAGATGACAAAAGTTGGAGTAGTCGGGGCTACTGGTTATACGGGGGAAGAGATAGTAGCGGTTCTTCTAAGGAATCCCGGTGTGGAAATAACCTCCTTAACCGGGCTTGTCGAAAAAGAAGGGTCGTTTTCGGAGCTTTTTCCGAAGTTCGCCAAGAAGGTCTCCATCGTATGCAAAAACCTCAATGTAGAAGAGGTCGCGGCGAACTCTGATCTGGTTTTCCTGGCCCTTCCTCATACGGTATCCATGAAGGTGGCGCCGCAGTTTCTTAAGAAGGGCAAGAAAGTGATAGACCTCAGTGCGGATTATCGCCTTCCTTCTGAAACGTATGAAAAATGGTACGGCGCAAAGCACGCCGATAAGGGTAATATTCCGCAGGCGGTATACGGTCTTCCTGAGCTGAACAGGAACAAGATAAAACAGGCGCAGCTGGTGGCAAACCCCGGCTGCTATCCGACGAGTGTTATCCTGCCGCTTTTGCCCATCATAAAGAATGTGGCGGAAGCAGGCCTTACCGTGATAGTCGATTCGAAGACGGGAGCTACGGGCGCCGGAAGGAAAGCGTCTATTCCGTTGTCGTTCGGCGAGATAGACGAGAACCTGAAGTGTTACAAGGCGAACGAACATCAGCACATGCCGGAGATGGAGCACATATTGAGCGCTGCCGCCGGAAAGGACGTAAAAATAAATTTTACGCCGCACCTGTTGCCCGTCAGGCGCGGCATTATGTCGACCATTTATATCCCGCACAAAGATCTGCCGGATATAAAAAACATACAGGAACTTTATACGGACTATTACAAAGATGAGCCTTTTGTCCGGGTCTCCCAGCCGGGTTACATGCCGCAGCTTCTGGATGCGGCGGAGACCAACTTTTGCGATATCGGCATAAAGTCGGCGGGAGGGATGCTCATCATAGTTTCGGTAATAGATAATCTAATGAAAGGCGCCGGTGGGCAGGCTGTTCAGAACATGAATATCATGCTCGGCCTGGACGAGACAGCGGGACTATTATGAAGCATAAATTACCAAAAGGATTTCT
>JBAROI010000092.1:0-2703 GCA_049642015.1 Candidatus Omnitrophota bacterium
CCTGAATGCGCTTTTGAACGGTTTCCCACTTTAGATCCCGGGGCTCTACCATGGATATTTCGCGCGGATCGTCCGATCTGAGCTTTATCAGCTCTGATAGATCACGACCGTGAATATCGGCTTCATCCCTTACTCCTTCAAATCCTTCCCGTTTGATGACAGGAGGGGTCAGCATATCTTTGGTCAGAAAATCAAGATAAAGGAGAGTATCCTGCCCCAATGCGTGCTCATGTTCCGCCAGTTTTTTAGGATCATTAAAAAACTTAAGGGGCATTTCTCCTCCAATGCTTTTTTGCATCTTCTGGGCGATAACGTCGGCCAATTCCCTGTTCTTAAAAGATACCCTGGCCCATCTTTCTATCATGCGAATGGCTGTTTCCCTGTCTACGATCTGTGAAAATACAGAATTGATAAATTTGAAAGAATCTCTTATCTCCCGGATGTTGCGCGCTTCTATGATCACTCGGTCAAATACATCCCTCAGCCCTTGTATCCTGCTATCCATGATCACTTCGGGTTCCAAAAATATGAACGCGGGCATCCACTTTTCGTACATCCGCATGGTCTCCATCATTTTGGACATCTCCCCCTTGTCCGTTTCGTCCAGATAAGGCAAGAGCTCTGTTTCCACCCAGGACTGGTAATCTCTTTTGTACATAGCAATATTTTCGTTTAAAATTTTCTGTCTTTTGAGCATTATCGCAAGAGACGGTCTTGCGGTTACGCCTCCGTCTTGCACTTCAAAGTCGGTCGGGCCTACCAAAAACTTTGGAAAATAATGCGTGCCCTTCCGCACCAGTTGGGTAACTTCGCCTGTTCTGACATCAAACATAATATGCTCGTACAATATTTCATCAGGGCGGCCAAAAGCTTCTTCCAATGTTTCTATGCCGTATATTCTTTTAAAAAGGAATTTGCCAGGTTCAAGTTCCTCGTACACGAGACTTGTTAAATTCAGGCCTTCAAGCTCATAGATCACCTGTCTTTCTCCTTCTTTCGTAAGCTTGATGAAGCGAATCCTGTGATAATTCCTTCTGCCGCCTATATTTTCTGTCTTTTCCAGGAGAAACACGGATTCGCCGTCAGAATACATTCTTGTTACTTTCGCGGCATCAAACACTTCTTCGCTTCCCTCTCTGCCGATCTTCAATAATCGTGGCTTGGCTGCATGTTCTGAGAGTTTTAAAAGGGCTTCTTGAAGATACGACAGGTTTCCCATGACTATTTCCACACTCTGCATTGCAAGGGGAGCAGGCCTTTGTGTTCTAGTTGTTCCGTCACTAAAATGAAAAGCAATTTTATCGATTTTTCTCCCAGTAAGGAAAAACTCCATTCCCTGACCGCCAGGACTTTCCTCCTTTTTTAGAGGTCCGTATATTATGCCGAATTTTTCGATCCGGTTTTCCTCTGTAGGTGCGTAGAAACTATATATTGATCCATCTTTTAAAATAACTTGCTCAACATAACTTCCCGTTTTGTCAAACAAGTACGTCGTATCACCTATAGCCAGGCGCTGCCTTAGTTCCGCATCAAGGGAATAACCAAAACGCGTTCTGCCCTCCGAAACAAGCCGGTAGTATAAATCTTCTCCCGCTCTTACCGGTCCGGCCTCCAATTCCAGCCTTCCCATATCTTCGGCACTTTTATCGGCAAGCGATACTTTCATTAATTTCATCTCACCTTCATCTCCTACAGTGACATATACTTTATCGCCCGCAAATTGCAGATCCCTTATCTTCTTTACCCCGAGTGCGGAGACTTTCTCTTCAAGCACCTCCTTAAGGCGACCAATTCTTAAATGCCTTTTTTCGTCCGGGATTTGGTCCCAGACCGAATCTATCAGCATGCCGCTCCTTTCTATCATTTCATGAGTTAGGCCCAGAGCTTCCCATCCAGGGGTTGAGAATCTAATTGGATGGCCTCTTTCCAAGTCACGGAATAATTCGTCCTCATTTATGCTCTCGTCAACGCCAAAATCATCGCTAAGATGTGTGTAGTTTTCTATACTTTCTGTTAACCACAAAAGAAAAAGTACCGCACCTTGTTCCGCATCTGAAAAAGTAGAAACGGCATTCCATAGAACGCCCCGGGCTTTTCGCAAGGTTATCGCCCTGTGCGCCATCTTATCAAGCACAGATTCATCGAATCGCTGTGCTGCTTTAAAAGCACGTTCTGAGTCCATTATTATGTCATCTAATATTGCGTCGTGTATAGCGCTTCTATAAAAATTAAATGGTATGTCATCTTGAAGTTTCCTCAGTTTTTGAATGCTGTCTGTCAAAACATCTCCCCCTATTGCCATGTTTAGATCCTCGTCTGTCATTCTTTCCCCGATTTCTATATACTCTGCGAGCCCATCGAAATAAGAGTCTCTGGCTCCGATAACTTTCCTCAATGCTGCATCGATCTCTGTAAGAAGACTAGCAGATGGAACTTCGGATTCGGCTTTTGCCAAGGTCTCTGTTACTGTTTCCGACTCGCCTTCGGGGCTTACCCTCACCAGTTCGCCAAGGCTGTTCTGATAATACATATAACCATTGTGTTCCCACACATCCGGGGCCTCCGGGCGCTCAGGCCTCTCCTCCCGCAAAGTTGTATCCTCTTTTATCAATTCCCCTTCGGGACTGAAAAGCAGGAAATCCTTGTAATCAACGGTTCTTTTGACCATCCTCGGCTTAAACCCCCCAAATTCTGTTTCTCTAA
>JBAROI010000094.1:0-5898 GCA_049642015.1 Candidatus Omnitrophota bacterium
GGAAGGCCGTGAGGAAGTGGGCTTATGAAGAATCGGTGAAGATCGTAAAAGTGCTTCCCACCAGTTTAGGAGAAGACGCCGTTGCTATTGGGGCCGGTGCGATAGTGACGCGCGATATGTTTATTAAGATTTAAGGGAGGCTTGGCTTGATGAAGAAGTTCAGAAATATTTTTACGCTGCTTTTAATAACGGCTTTTACTCTAACCAACGCGGGATGTGGCAAACCCCCCGAGAGAAAAAATGAGCTCGTTATGTGGCTGGTAGGATCCGAAGCCCAGGCCATGACGATCATGAAGCTGAGCGAGGAGTTCACGGAAGAAACCGGCGTTAAGGTCTTCTGCCAGGCCATTTCGTGGGGAGACGCTCACAGCAAGTACCTGACTTCCATCGCGGGTGATGTTACTCCCGACATAGGGACGATGGGCCTTACCTGGGGCATGGAGTTTGGTGAGCTTGGCGCCATGGTCGACCTGCGCAATGAATATCCGGAAGATGTCGCCAAGCTTGAGGAAAAGATATTCCCGGGCATTTTACAGTCGACGCGGTACGGTGACAAAGTCTACGGTATCCCGTTCGACCTCTCCGAGCACATCATGTACTATCGTACGGATATTATTGAAAAAGCCCCGGAAACATGGGAAGAACTTATCGAAGTTTTAAGGACCCTTAAAGCTGAGAACAGGGGAGCGGTTATTGACTGGGGGTCACTTGACTGGATAGGGTATTCACCGTTTTTATGGCAGGCGGGAGGCGATTACTACAATAAGGATTACACCAAGGCCACACTTGACACCCCCGAAGCTGCTCAGGGCCTTGAGTTCTTCGCTCGGCTTTACAGGGAAGGTGTTCCGAGGACTTCTGTTCCCATTGAGCAGGGCATGAGGACGGGGGATTATCCGCTCGCCATATCAGGCAACTGGAAGATCATAAGTCTCACCGTTGGAGCTCCCGAGATAAAAGGTAAGTGGTCCATAGCAATGCTTCCCAAGGGCCCTTCAGGCAAGAGGACAGCTTTCATAGGCGGGCGCATCCTTGGGATATTTTCAAAGTCCACGATGAAGAAAGAGGCTTGGGAATTTATAAAGTTCCTATTCAAAGCAGAAAACCAGATAAAGATCTACGAGGACTCCCTCGAGACAGAAGACGCGTATTTGCCGCCCAACATGGATACATGGAGAACCCTGCCCATGGATAGAAAATTCAAGGGAGTCCTTGAGCAGCAGGCAAGAGACGCTAAAGGGCCGCCTCCTGTCCTGGGGTGGGATGCCAGCACCAGGCACCTGAATCATGCCATTCAGATGGTGATTCTAAAAGGCGTGGATGCGGCAAAAGAGCTCGAAAAGGCCAATAAAGAAATGCAGGCAGAGCTCGACAAAGCCCGTAGGTAGTTCACAGAAAACAGTAAGGGGCACTCCGTGCTCAAACAGTCCGAAAACAACAACCGAAGGTTGCGATTTTTCGGAAACTGCGCGCGGGGTGCCCTTTACTGTTTTCTACGGTAAACTTGCGGAACTCGCACGGAACACCCCTTCCTACTTTCTTTAACGCTTGTACCGGTTTCATGTGTTAAATATCGGCGTATTTGCTAGCCCCAATGAAACCGGTACAAGATAGAAAGCACGTCCATTAAATAAGCGGAGGTAAGCCTCCCCGCCGCTTTATTTTACCGTAGGAGTTAAGATATAAAATAGTTAGTAATATCGCTTGAAGTTAGGCGTAAAAATTGCTAATATGTACCAAGGTCAATTAAGTTAATAAATATCTAGATATTTATGGGAGACGTGAGAATGAATTCAGTTAAAGGGAATTTGTGTATTAAGGTTATAAGTGTACTTGTAATCATTGCATTTCTTACTTTGGATGTAGCATGGGCATATCCTCCCGACTCTTCAGGTCAATATAAGCTATCCGGGCAAAGTGTATTCCAGCCGAAGCTTATGAACCCTGACGACCCGCTGGCGACCAGATATAAGGAAACAATATTATATGACGCGAAAGCGACGAATACGGTTTTTAATATCGTTAAATTCCTTTGGGGTGACCCTGAAGAAGGTGTAACTCCCAAGCCGTTGAACTACATGAAAGAGACCCTGACCGCCGAATTAGGGCCTAATCCCGCCGGAATAAACCTTTCACAGGTAAGACCCAAGGGTGACGTCCCCGAGAATGGAATAATATCCCCCGACGAGGTTCTGCTGATACCCGGCGTAAGAGGGGACGCAAAATTTATTATACAGGTCGCAAGAAAAGACACGCTTTCCGCGAAAGAATTAATAGGTTATAAATGGTTGATCTCAGATATATCAGATGAATACGTCGCAAAGATAGTCACGGAAGGATATGTCGAAGAGCCGGCTACTCCTGCCGCGGTAGCGCCCGCTGAAGCCAAAGAACCCGAAGTTGAAATATCCGAACCCGTCGCTGAAATAGACGCGGAAATAGTAAAAACAGAACCCGAAAGAGAAGCCCCCTCAAAAAGAAAACTCATCATAAGAGCGATCGTCGGCGCCGCCGTTTTACTTTTGGCAGTAATGCCTTCGGCCTTTGGTGCCACCACGCCTATTGCCGGGACGGGCGCGTTGGCTTCTATGGCGTTTCCGGAATTGTCCTCGAACGAAACAATAGCGCTTATTGCTGCCGGTGCGCTTTTCATCGGCTACATAGTGCACCTCTTATTTTTCAAGAAAGATCTGAAAAAAATAAGAATGTTCACGGAGTTTTCTGAAGATGAATACACAGAATTCAGACATCGCGCTTCTGATGCTGAAAACTGGTTAGAGCATAAAGATCCCAAATGGCTCAGAAGAAAACTAGGAAAGGACTACGAGAGAATTTTAAGACCGTATGTTCTTATCAAAAAAGGTGAATGGAAAAAAGTTGTGGAATTAGGAGATACTGCAATTACAGCTTTGTACGTAGCAGTTATTACAGAAGGGAATCAACAGGCGTTGGAAGCATTAGGGGAGATAGGGTCGCCCTCCGCATTAAACATTCTTTGCGGGATAGTGGCAGGCAGCGATAAAATGCTTGATTTACTTGACGCGCCCGCAGGCATCACTTGGCGTTTTAAAAATAATACAAGAAAGAAGGCCGCCGAAGTGCTTGATAATGTTGCAGGTTTACTTGATCCGGAAAAACGTCAAGAACTTCTTAAACTCGGCGTCAGGAACCGTATCGAAGAAGTGATGGGACCGGATGCGTTGAGAAAGCGTTTAGAAGATGGGTTTAATAGTAAATATAGTCCAGCAGGGTTAAAGGTTTTGAGAAAACTTAACTTGAGAACGGCGCCGTGGAAATTTAAGTGTCGGAATCCACTTGCTGTTCTTTTCGACGCAATGCCAGCGGACGAAGGGAAAAATTATTTTTATCCTTTTCGTGTAGTCGGACTAGAACCTTCCGAAATTGACGAATTGTCAACTATGCTGATGCAAAGGACCAGGTCTTTTACAGATATTGATGAAGTCAATGATATTTTGAGCCGAGTTTTTGGATCTTATAAGAATATTGTCGAAAGTACTGAAACAGAGAGCAACATAGGGCATCTGGGAACTCATGAGGTTCCTGGCATACGCTATACCTCGTGGGACGTTGACATACCCGCGGGCACAGTGTTTTTACTTGAAGAACACCAGGTGACGTGTGATTTCGGTAGACTCGAGAAAATTTTACAAGCGGAGGGCAAAAGGAAAAGTAAATTGAAAGATGAAGGCGAAGGGCAGGCTGAGGATGGACCTCAAACACCGGATGAGCCTTCCACAGGACCATCACTGAAAAGTATCATTTTACTGGCTGCGGTAGGGATTTTGGCCATCTCTTCATCGGCGTTTGCCGCTCCGAGCGGGGACATTTTTCTTGGAATGCCGATTGACTGGAATACCGTTTTTATGGGCTTGGGGGTGTATTTACTCGGTTCTGTAAACAGTGTTATTACCTTTTTAGGTACCGAGAAGATCACCGATGAGCATAGCATAAGGAAAAAGTACGTAGAGCTTCTGCTCTGGCCGGGCAGTAACTTCCTTTTCAAGGGTCCGGTAATTATAAGAGTTCTGGCAACCGCGGTAATCTTGCCCCTAATGGGGCTTTTAACCCTGCCGCTTACTCTGCTGGATATATTAAAGGTTATATTAGTAAGAATACCTAAAAAATTCCTTACTATTATGGCCGAAAAGGAAGACTCTTATATTGCGCCCAGAAAAGAACCGAGAACGCACGGCGCTGGCGCTGTATACAGGACGGCTAAAAGAAGGATATTAGGCAAGGACTATCGAGGAGCAAAGCCGAAAGTTGAGGTAGCTAAATCGCCCAAGAAGGAAGCCGAAGAGATTAAACCTCATACACTGGTGTCTTTTCTTAAGTGGATGAGGGATCGAAACTGGAGGAAAATGGCCGCCGAGAAAAAAGCGAAAAGAAAAGAAGCGGCAGCAAAGAGAAAAGCGGAAAAAGATGCAGCGAAAGCAAAGAGAAAAGCGGAAAAAGACGCAGCGGCAGCAGCGAAAAAAGCGGAAAAAGAAACAGCGGCAACTGCAAAAGCGAAACCCATCGAAGAAGCAAAACCGGATCGCGTAAAGATGAAAGCAAAAGCAAAAACAAAAACAAAAGGAAAAGAAGCAGCGAAACCCGCTGGCAAAAAGCAACCAGAAGGGGGCGGCAAGCCTGGTCCAAAAAGCCCTGCCGAAGAAGCGGTAGCCAAGCTTAAATCTCTCCAGCCCAAGGAAATGAAGGCATTTTTCGATATCCAACGGCAAAGTATGTATGGAGGCGATGATTGGATCGGTTTTCTCGCAGGCGCTCTTTATGAAGAAGAGAAAAGGATAAAAGGAGGGCGGCAGCTTTCACCCGTGCACGAAAGTATAGTGAAAGACCTCGGTTCCATAGGCTTAAGGCGTTCAGCAGATCAGGCTGTCTATGCAAGGATAAAGCTTACCTTTGAAAGCCATATCCGGAGAATAAATGAATACTTAAAGCAGAAAAAAGAGAGACCTTCTCCCGGCAAGCCCACGGGAACAATTAAGACTTCAAGTCATGGAGTTTCCAGGCAAATGGCGATGGAACAATTGCTGGCAATATATCTAAACGCTGAAGAGGGCGTAAAACTTGGCAGAGAACACGAGGTCCTTATTTCCGGGGAAGCGACCAGGGCGGTTTTTATGTCGGAAGCCCTTAGATCGGCTGATTCCATAGAAGTAGTCTTAAAGCCCATTTCGGAAGAGATCATCTCCGAGATGGGGACTCAGAGGGTCAGGCCTCCGAAGAAAGGACCGGAGCCGGGTTCAGGACCTTCCGCGAAAGGATTTCTTACCGGTGGTATACTTTTAGCCCTGGCAGCTTCACTGGGTGCGGGATGCACCGAGGTAGCGAAAAATTCTTCCTCATGGAAAGTATTCGCGATTTTAGCTGTAATATCCGTTGTTTTCTATGCGGTATTTGGCAGGTCGCAACTTGTTTCCGGAGGCATGGGAAGCGGGGATGCAGAAGAAGCCGACAAAGAAGACCCCAGGGTGGATGAAGCCGTTCTTACCCAGATCGATGAAGCGAAAGCTCGCGTAAGAGATACTCAGAGAGAACTTATACAGGCTCTCCGGGCGAGGAAAGAGCGCGAAGGTAGAGGAGAAGAAGAGGAGCCAGAAGAAGAAAAGACTGAGGAAGAAGATGAGGATGCCAATGACCTATTGGCTGACGTTGTTGAGAGAAAAGAGGTGTTTGAGGAGGCCTGCCGGCAAGCCAGGGAACTCATAGAGGACTTTGTTGTAATAGGACTGGCGGGAGAGGATGAAATAGACGCGGCGATCGCGGATGCCCGCATTGAAATTAGGAATGCTATTGACGGTGAGCCGATAGTGCTCACCAAAGATGAACAGGATGAATTAGAAGCTGAAGAAGCCGCTAAAGAAGCAGAAG
>JBAROI010000110.1:0-4427 GCA_049642015.1 Candidatus Omnitrophota bacterium
AGCCTATCGTTACGTTATAGCTTCTTCCGGCCAGATTTACGCGCACTTTCTTCATATCGCTGTAAAATATAGCACATAAGTTGGCAAAAGGCAAAAAATGCCATCCCGGAATTTGCCGAAGGCACGATATGTCATCCCGGAATTTGCCGAAGGCAAATATCCGGGATCACATAAAAATTTTATATGGTCCCGGGTCTCGGCCTACGGCCTCGCCCGGGATGACATATTTTTGCGATACTTAAGCGCTTGATTTTGGTCGAAAAATCTGCTAGACTGGCTTTTCACAAACTTATAGGAGTTAATAATATGGGATACACAATAACCGAAAAGATACTGCTTTCCCATGCGGTCGGGGTTAAAGAAATCGCCCCAGGGGACTTTATAAGGGCAAAAGTGGACCTGTGTCTGGGCAATGACGTGACTAGCCCCATAGCGATAAAGGAGTTTCGCGAACTGGGCCTGAAAAAAGTCTTTAACCAGAAAAGGGTGGCGTTGGTGCCGGACCATTTTACACCCGCCAAGGACATGAGAAGCGCGAACCAGGCCGCTATCCTGAAGGGGTTCGCTGAAGAATTCGATATTACGAATTATTTCGAGGTCGGTAGAGCAGGTGTGGAGCATGTGCTCCTGCCGGAAAGGGGGCTTGTCATCCCGGGAGACCTCATGATCGGCGCCGATTCACACACATGCACTCACGGGGCGCTGGGCGCTTTCGCTACGGGCGTAGGAAGCACAGATCTTGCTTACGCAATGGCCTTCGGGGAATGCTGGTTTAAGGTGCCGGAGACCATAAAGATCGTGATCACGGGAAAGCCAAGAAAGTGGGTCGGCGGCAAGGATGTGATCCTGCACGTTATTTCGGATATCGGGGTTTCAGGCGCTCTTTACAAGACCCTTGAGTTTACGGGCGATACGATCGAAAGTCTGTCTATGGACGAAAGATTTACCATCTGTAATATGGCCATAGAGGCCGGCGGAAAAAGCGGGATAATTCAGGCCGATAAGACTACCGAAAAATACGTTAAAGCAGCCATCAGAAAATATAAACCGTCGCGTGAATCATATAAGATAGTAGAAAGCGATGATGACGCGGTGTACGCTGACGTGAGGGAATACAACGTCTCCAAGCTGGAGCCGGTCGTCGCAGAGCCCCATCTGCCGTCGAACGGTAAGCCCATAAGCCAGATCAAGGACGTCAAGGTGGATCAGGTCGTTATCGGATCATGCACTAATGGCAGGATATCTGACCTCAAGCAGGCAGCCGCGGTGCTTAAGAACAGAAAGGTGCACCCCAGGACGCGTCTCATAGTCATCCCCGCGACACAGGATATTTATGCGGAGGCCGTCAAGGAAGGTTACGCCGAAGTTTTTGTCCGTTCCGGCGGTACGTTCTGCACTCCTTCATGCGGGCCGTGTCTGGGCGGACACATGGGGATATTGAACGACGGAGAGGTCGCGGTAGCCACGACTAACCGGAACTTTGTAGGCAGGATGGGGCATCCAAAGAGTTTTGTCTATCTTGCGAATCCTGCTGTGGCAGCGGCGAGCGCGGTAAAGGGAAAGATCTCCCATCCGTCGGACCTGTAAATAAAAGGAGCAGCATGAAAATTAAAGGAAAGGTTCATAAGTTCGGCAATAACATCAATACCGACGAGATTATTCCCGCGCGGTACCTTAACACGTCCGATCCGGAAGAGCTCGCGAAACATTGCATGGAAGACGCTGACCCCAGCTTCATGAAAAAGATGGAGCCGGGCGACATCATCGTTGCGGGCGATAATTTCGGATGCGGTTCGAGTCGGGAACACGCGCCGATCGCTATCAAGGCGGCCGGGGTGTCCTGCGTAATAGCGAAAAATTTTGCCAGGATATTTTACAGGAACGCCATCAATATAGGCCTTCCGATATTCACCAGTCCGGATGCTGTTAAGGATCTGAAGAAAGACGACAAAGTGGAGGTGGATGTAACCGCTGGAGAGATCACCAAAGTCGGCAGAAGGAGACCTTTCGCGACGGAAGTTTTCCCGAAGTTTATAAAGGAGATCATAAGAAGCGGGGGCCTGATGGCTTACGCGGAGAAAAATAAACCGGTAGAAGAGGAAAAGCCCGCAAAGGCGAAACCAAAAAAGAAGGCGAAACCAAAAAAAACAGCAAGAAAGAAGGCCGTAAAAAAGAGGGAAACGATAAGAAAAAAGAAGGGGAAGAAATAATGTATAAAATAGCAGTTTTACCGGGAGACGGAACAGGTCCGGAAGTGGTCGACGAAGGACTGAAAGTTCTGGACGCAGTTGCCGAGAAGACAGGCTTTAAGTACGAAAAGATCATGTACGACCTGGGCGGAGAGCGCTACAAGAAGACGGGCGAGATCCTTCCCGGGAGCGTCCTCGAAGAGATAAAAACCGTTGATGCTATTTACCTTGGCGCGATAGGTCACCCGGATGTTAAACCGGGCATTTTGGAGAAGGGCCTGCTATTGAGCCTGAGGTTTTCCCTGGATCAGTACATAAACCTGCGTCCGGTGAAGCTTTACCCGGGAGTATGGACCCCGCTGAAGGATAAAGGCCCGGAAGATATTGACTTTGTCGTGGTGCGTGAAAACACGGAAGGCCTGTATTCCGGAGTCGGCGGCACCATGAAAGAAAACACTGCCGATGAAGTAGCGATACAGACGTCCGTTAACACCTATAAAGGCGTGGAGAGGTGTCTTAGGTACGCGTACGAATATACAAAAAAACGCAATAAAAGGAAACAATTGACGCTTGTCGGCAAGACGAACGTGCTCACATATGCATTCGGCCTGTGGGAAAAAACTTTTAAAAAAATGGCAAAAGACTATCCCGACATCAAGACCGACTACGCGCACGTCGACGCTACCTGTATGTGGATGATCAAAAATCCCGAGTGGTTTGACGTCATCGTTACGGATAATATGTTCGGGGATATCATAACGGACCTGGGCGCTATGGTCCAGGGTGGCATGGGTATCGCCGCCGGCGGCAACATAAACCCGGAAGGCGTTTCCATGTTTGAACCTATCGGTGGTTCCGCGCCGAAGTATACCGGGCAAAACGTGATAAATCCGCTTGCCGCCATATGCGCGGGAGGCATGATGCTTGAGGTGCTGGGCGAACAGAAAGCCGCGGACATGGTAGAGAAAGCGGTCATGTCCGTTACCGGGAGCAAACTGAAAAGTCTCTCGGCCGGCAAGATGGGATATTCCACCCAGGAAGTAGGAGACCTTGTTGTGGAGGCGCTGTAAGATGTTAAAGAAAAAGGAAAAATATAATGTTGCCGTAATGGGAGCGACCGGAGCTGTGGGAGAACAGTTTTTGTCGATACTCGCGGAAAGAGACTTCCCGATCGACGAATTGCGTCTTTTGGCCAGTGAGCGTTCCGGAGGAAAGAAACTCACCTTCAGGGGTAGCCAGGTCGAGGTCCAGGTCCTGAGCGAGGATTCTTTCGACGGCATAGATATCGTTCTGGCTTCAGCCGGAGCTTCGCGAAGCAAGGAATTTCTCCCGCACGCGGTGAAAGCAGGAGCCGTTTGCGTTGATAATTCCAGCGCCTTCAGGATGGACAAGGACGTACCCCTTGTCGTTCCTGAGGTAAACCCGCACGCTATTAAAGAACACAAGGGAATTATTGCTAACCCCAACTGTTCAACCATACAGATGGTCATTCCGCTTTGCGCTCTTAAGCCGGCAGGACTTAAACGCCTGGTCATTACCACTTTCCAGTCGGTTTCGGGCGCCGGCCAGAAGAACATAGTTGAGCTTGAAAAGCAGGCCACGGAACTCGGGAGAAAAGAGTCGCATTACGGCATAGGCGAGCATACCGTTTCGGAAGGCATGATAAAGGAATTTGCCCACCAGATGGCGTACAACCTCATACCTCATATCGATGTTTTCCTGGATAACTTCTACACTAAAGAAGAGATGAAGATGGTCAACGAGACCCGCAAGATACTGGAGATCCCAGACCTTCCCGTCACTGCCACCTGTGTACGCATTCCCGTCTATTACGCGCATTCGGAAAGCGTTAACGTCGAGACCGATAAAAAGCTCACCAGGGATGAGGTTATGGAACTTTTGAAAAAGTTCCCCGGTGTGACAGTGATCGACGACCCGGAAAAAGCGGAATACCCCATGCCGATCTTTGCGGAAGGCAAAGATGATGTTTACGTCGGACGGATCAGGGAGGACGAATCCGTGCCGAACGGTATCAATATGTGGGTAGTCGCGGACAATCTCAGAAAAGGCGCCGCTCTCAACGCGATCCAGATCGCCGAGCTTCTCATCGCCTGATACCCATGCGCAACATCAAACTCACCATATCCTATGACGGCACTGGCTACAAAGGCTGGCAGGTACAGGCCAACGGCAGGACTGTCCAGGAAGAGCTTGAAGGGGCGATAAAAAAAGTCTTCG
>JBAROI010000114.1:0-9530 GCA_049642015.1 Candidatus Omnitrophota bacterium
AATTGCTTACATTTTCTACCGTGCTTACGCCGGGTGTGGCCGCCTCTTCGAGTTTTCCGGCCTTCCCCTGCTGCTTCCCTCCCTTTTCTCCCGTTGCTGCCGCTACTTCCGTGCTTGCGGCATAACCACAGGACGAGCATACCGCTATCCTGTCCTCGCCTATTTCAGAGGGAACCATGAATTCATGCGAGATCCTGCCGCCCATAAGACCCGGGTCCGCCTCAACCGCTATGTAAGAGAGCTCGCAGCGGTCAAATATGCGGCAATACGCGTCATACATCTTCTTGTAACTTTCTTCCATGGAGTCCGCGTCGACATCAAAAGAATAGGCGTCTTTCATTATAAATTCACAGCTCCGGACCACGCCGAAACGGGGCCTTACCTCGTCGCGGAACTTTGTCTGGATCTGGTAAAGAATAAGGGGCAGATCCTTGTAGGAACGGACTTCTTTTGCCACCAGATCAGTGATGACTTCCTCGTGCGTGGGACCGAGCGCAACTTCCCTGCCGTGCCGGTCCTTGTACTTTATCATCACGTCTCCGATATCTTCGTATCTGCCGGTCTTCTTCCAGAGTTCCGGCGGCTGGAGTGCCGGCATAAAAAGCTCGGTCGCACCCGCGCGGTCCATCTCTTCGCGTATGATATTTTTGGCTTTTCTCAGCGACCTGTAACCCATCGGAAGATAGGTATAAGCACCGGCTGTAAGGCGCCTTATCAACCCCGCTCTTACCATAAGCTTGTGGCTCGTGGCTTCCGCTTCCTGCGGATCTTCTTTTAACGTGGGAATGAAAGAACTTGTCCAGCGCATATATTTCTCCTTTATATCTCTTTCTTTATCATTTCCATCAATTCTTTCACTGACGTATCCGCCTCAACCGTTTTGATGACCTGGCCGCGTCTGAATATGGCCCCTTTGCCTTTTCCGAAAGCGATACCGATATCCGCGTCTTTCGCTTCGCCGGGGCCATTCACCTCGCAGCCCATGACCGCTATGACCAATTGCTTATCAGTGATCTGCGGCTGGCGGCCAGCGGCCGGCTTAAGCTCTTCCTCGAGTTCCTTCACTATGGACACAAGATCCACCTGGCAACGCCCGCAAGTGGGACACGCTATTATGTGAGGACCGAAATGACGCGTTCCGATAGAATTAAGGATACGCCTGCCGGTATCTACTTCCAGCAAGGGGTTTCCGGTCAATGAAACCCTTATAGTGTCGCCTATGCCATCCATGAGCAGCGCGCCTAATCCGACACTGGACCTTACAACGCCCTCGTGAGGCAGGCCGGCGGCGGTAATGCCGAGATGGAGCGGATAATCGCACTCTTTAGCGATCTTCCGGTACGCTTTTACGGTTGACGGAACTTCAGACCCTTTAAGCGAAATGATCAGATTGTGAAACCTTTTTTTTCTAAAAAGATCGATGTACTCAAGCGCGCTTTCTACCATCCTGTCAGCGATATCCCCGGAGGCCCTTGTATCGTCCCGCAAAGATCCGGAATTTACCCCTATTCTTATGGGGATATTCGCGGAAGAAGCCGAATCGATTATTTTTTCCACCTCGTTACTTTTGTAGATGTTGCCCGGGTTGACCCTTATCTTATCAGCGCCCTGTTCGATGGCTTCGATGGCCAGCTCGCAATCAAAATGTATATCGGCGACCAGCGGTATGATTATGTCCTGTTTTATGTTTTTTATCGCTTTCGCGTCCTCGATATTCTTGACCGCAACGCGCACGATCTCGCATCCGGCGCTTTCAAGATCGCGTATCTGCTTGACCGTAGCTTCCACGTTGGAAGTATCCGTCTTTGTCATTGACTGGATACTTACCGGGTGATCCGACCCGATCTTTACGTTGCCAACCGAAACAGTACGTGTCTTTCTTCGCTTTATCATTTTCTCCCTAACGGCGTAAACTTAAGCAGGTCCTGCCATGTCACAAAAAGGATCAGCGACATGAGAAGAATGAACGCAACATTGGTTATATTCTCCTGGACCTTCGGGCTTAACGGCCTGCCGCGAAGTTTCTCCAGCCCGAGAAAGATAACGTGCCCCCCGTCCAGAACGGGAAACGGCAAAAGGTTAAATACTGCCAGAGCCATGCTCACATGAGCCGTTATGATCAAAAGCGGAACTATCCCCAGGTGGGCCGCCTGGCCTATCAGGTGCATTATGCCGATGGGCCCTGTCACTGACTGCTTTACGGGAAGGCCTCCTGTCAGAAGAAGCCACAGGCCCTTGTAAGTCATGCCCGTAAGCACGAGCAGTCTTTTTCCTCCGTGATAAACCGCCCTCACGGGATCGTATGAAACGGGTAATATCTTATTCTTGGGCGCTATTCCCAGCATGGGCCTTGAGATCTTCTGTCCGAAAATGTTCGTGACCTGGTAAATGGACGGCTTCACGTCGACCACAAGCACCTTTTCATCCCGTTCTATCTCGACTTCCAAAACACCGTCGCCGGCGGATCCTTTTTTTATGGCGCTGACGATATCGTCCCAGTACATCGTCTTCCGCCCGTTTATGGACAGCACCGTATCCCCCACTTTTATTCCGGCTTTTTCGGCCGGGTAATCTTTCAGGATCTGCCCGATCTCGTTGGAAAGCGAGGGAACGCCTATCATAAAAATCACGCTAAAAAGTAAAAAAGCAAAAATATAATTTGTTAAAGAACCCGCCACCATGACCCAGAAACGGCGGCCGGGCGGCTTGGAATGTAGCTCATCCTCCTGTCCTGTAACTTCATTCGGATCCTCTCCCGCCATCTTGACGTAACCACCGAACGGAAGGACCGAGATCCTGTAGTCTGTCCCTCCGATCTCAATGCCGCAAAGACGCTTACCGAACCCAAGGGAAAACGCCTCGACTCTAATGCCGCACTTTTTCGCGGCCACAAGGTGTCCCGCCTCATGCACGAGTATCAATATACTGAAAATAACGATTACCAGAATGACTGTCAACAAAGTTTTCGCACCTCCTCACAGGCCCATTTTTCAACATTAATGACATCCTCCAGAGAGGGGTTGTCGATGTTCTTGTGTTTCTCAAGGACGTTTTTTACTGTCTCCGTAATGCCGTTAAACTTGATCTTTCCTTCCAGGAATAATTTGACAGCCGCTTCGTTAGCGCTGTTAAGAACGGCCGGCATAGTCCCTCCGGCCTCCAGAACCGCAAACGCCATGGCCAGCGCCGGAAACCGCTTCGTGTCAGGCTCAGAAAAAGATAATTTCTCTATTGCGGAAAAATCCACCCTCGGAAAATCGTTTTCAAGAACTTCCGGAAAGGCCAGTGCCCTCAATATAGGAAACCTCATATCGGGATAAAAGAGCCCTGCGTTTATTGTCCCGTCGACAAATTCCACCATCGAATGTATTATCGCTTCGGGGTGAATGATCACTTTTATTTTTTCAGGCGGTATGCCAAAAAGCCAACGGGCCTCTATGACTTCCAGTCCTTTATTCATAAGCGTTGCCGAATCGACCGTGATCTTTTTTCCCATGTCCCATTTCGGATGAGCAAGGACCTCGTCAACGGAAAGAGCGCCGAATTCCTCTTCTTTCTTATCTTTCAGCGAACCACCGCTTCCGGTAATATACAAGGTCCGCACGTCTTCGATGTCTCTGGCGGCCAGGCATTGCATAATGGCGCTGTGCTCGCTGTCAACGGGCAAAATGCGCGCGGAGTTTTCTTCCGCTATCTTCATTATGATCTCGCCCGCGCTTATTATGGGTTCTTTGCTCGCCAGGGCGACCGTCTTTCCCCTTCTTAACGCGGACACCAGAGGCTTAAGAGCGGCGGTCCCGGAGATCGCGATAAAAACAATGTCGGCATCTTCCATGACGGCTATTTCTTCCAGCGCCGTCGCGCCTGAAGCCACCTTCGTCTCTTGAGAAACTTTTTCTTTTAATCCAGGGTAGAATTTTTCTTCGCCGACAGCGACCGCTTCGGGATGAAATTCCTCCGCCTGTTCCGCAAGGAGGGAAATATTTTCGTTGCTCGTTATCGCTTTGACCTTGAACTTGTCCGGGTAGCGCCTGGCAACATCAAGAACGTTCTTTCCTATAGAACCGGTAGATCCGAGTAAGGCTATATTTTTCATTTTTTTATAACATTTTCACGTAAAAATAAAAAACCGGCGCGGTAAAAAGCAGGCTGTCTATCAGGTCGAGGATTCCACCGATGCCGGGCAGATAAGAGCCGGAATCTTTTACATTGCAATCTCTCTTTATAAGGCTTTCCGCGAGGTCCCCGACCTGACCGAGCACTGCCATTATGATTCCCAGGATAAAGAGGTGCAATAATGAAAATTTCGTCACAAACGCCCCGAGAATAACCGCCATGACAACGCTGGACGCGATCCCTCCCAGCGCCCCCTCCTTTGTCTTGTTCGGGCTTATCCTGGGAACGAGTTCATTTCTGCCATAACGCCGACCGATCACGTACGCCCCGATATCCGCGGTTTTAGTAACAAGTACGAGGAACATTACAAGGTTGGCGCCGTTGTCCAAAAGCCTTATCCTTATGAAAAATGAGAAAAACCAGCTAATGTAAAAAAGTGAAAACAAAGTGAGCGCTGTGCTGATAAGGTGATCGCGGGCGTTGCCGCGCCGGATGAACTGCAGCGTTAAAGCGAAAAGGCACGCCGCCGCGATCAGGAGCGGTTCAAGGTTCTCCAGTCCCGGAAGGCTGTTCCCCATGAAGATCACGATCGGTATCAAGCCGCCCATGATCATCCCGAAATATTTATAAACAAAGATCCCTTTTTTCTCGACCATCCGGAAAAATTCAAAAAGGCCTATTACTATAAGAGACGTGATGACCAGGCAGTATAGCCAGCTGGGAAGTAAATATACGATCACCACTACCGACGCGATAAGCGCCAGGGTAATATTTGTCCTGAGGACAAATTTATTCTCCGAATCTCCTCGAACGTTTTGCATATTCACCAAACGCTTTCTCAAGCTCCTTTTTGTTAAAATCCGGCCACAGGGTATCGGTTACGTATATTTCCGAATACGCCGCCTGCCACAACAGGAAATTACTGAGGCGCATTTCTCCCCCGGTCCTGATTATAAGGTCCGGATCACAGAGGCCACTGCTTCCGCCGTAAAGAAATTTACCAAAACTTTTTTCATTCAGCGAGGAGACGTCCAGATCGCGCTTTTTTGATTCCGTGAAAACAGTTCTTACCGCGTCGACGATCTCCTGCCTTGCGCCGTAATTTAGGGCAAAGGTGACCGTCATGCCGGTATTTGCCGAAGATTTTTGTATATATTTTTTGATCGCGTCTTTTATGGGGTCCGGGAATTCGTCAATACGCCCGATCGCGTTGATCCTTATGTTGTTTTTATGCAGCTCTTCAAATTTCGTTTTTATGTTTTTGGCAAACAGGCTAAGAAGCACGTTAACTTCGGCCTTCGGGCGTTTCCAGTTCTCGGAAGAAAAAGCATACAGCGTGAGGATCTTTATCCCGGACTTAACGCAGTCTTTGATTATTGCCTCGACCGCATCCAGTCCGGCGCGGTGTCCCATCACCTTGGGAAGTTTTTTCTTCTCGGCCCATCTCCTGTTGCCGTCCATGATTATGGCGACATGCTGCGGTAGATCCATGAAACTATTTCCTTTATTTAATGAGTAGACAATTTATGGAGTCCATAACGGACGACATAAATTGTAGGCCTAAACTTAGCAAAGCTACGTTTAGGCCGTCTGCGAATTAAACCCCACACCCAGCGTGTTGCTTTAACAAACCCCTGATATGTAACTTTAGTCCCGTTAAAAGCCGTGCGTGGTTTTTAAAATGTTTTTGTTCTCTATTGCTCATAACACATACATTGCTGGGTGTGGGGTTAAGTTCGGCCAGCAAACTTGGCGTTCGCCAAGTTTGGGCCTCACTTAATTTCCTTTAAAAGCAGAGAGTAGATAGCTTCGAGTCTTTCACTCTCTGCCCTCTACTCTCTGTTCTCTGGTTCATTTTAAGCTGTAAATGTATTTTACTTTACAAATCCTTCTTCTTCGCCTTTTTCCTCGGCCTCTTCACCTTCCTCGACGTATACGGGAAGAATAGCGATCTCAACACGGCGATTTCTCGCCCGGTCTGCGTCCGTCGCATTTGATGCTATGGGATGGTGCTCGCCGTATCCCGTCGCTGCCAGCCTGTCCGGGGATACGCCTTTATCCACCATGTAATGAAGGACGTTAGTCGCCCTGGCAGTCGAAAGTTCCCAGTTGGATTCCCAACTTGAGTGCGTTATGGGCACGTTATCCGTGTGGCCGCCGATACTAATATCCTTGTCAGGGACTTCGCGCTTTATTATTCTTATGACCTTGTCAAGAACGGGATAGGCCTGGCGCTTTATTTCAGCCTTCCCGGAATCGAACAAGATGTCATCGGACAACACTATCACCAGGCTTCCTTCTTTCATTTTTAATGAAACCTGCTTGTCACCGATCTGCGTTTTAAGCTTTCTTTCAAGCGACCGTTTTACCTGTACAAATTCTTTCTGCTCTTTTCTCCGTTCCTTTTCGAGGTCTTTAACCTTGGACTGCAGCTCCAGGATCTTTTTTCTGCTCTTGGGGCTTTGTTTGTACAGATTCAAAGCGCACCCCGATGTCATGAAACTCGCGGCGATCAAAGCCGTAAAAACCATCAAACTTAATTGTCTTGCCTTCATTCCTTGCCTCCCCCCGCGCACATTACGCGTTATCAGGATAAATTAACGTCTGTCTTCTGCTTTTTCCGACAGAAACAAGCATTATATCCGTACCTATCAACCCTTTAACCCTCTGTAAATATTTCCGGGCATTTTCGGGAAGTTGTTCATATGACGTCACTTTTGACGTATCCTGCTGCCATCCCGGATGTTCTTCGTATACCGGCCGGCAACTCTCGAGAAAGCCGGGGATCCCGGGTACACCGTAATAAGTCTTGCCGTCATACTCATATGCAGTGCATACTTTAATGGTCTCCAGTTCGTCGAGAACGTCGAGTTTCGTGATAACAACTTTGTCTATGCCGTTGATCTCAACAGAATTTTTCACAAGAACGCTGTCAAACCATCCGCACCTTCTAGCCCTTCCTGTGGTAGCCCCGAATTCGCCACCTTTTTGCCTGATGGCCTCCATAAGATCCGGCCCAAATTCAGTCGGGAACGGCCCCTCGCCGACCCGTGTCGTGTACGCCTTGACAACGCCGATGACCCTGTTAACACGGGAAGGACCTATCCCTGCGCCTGTACAGGCTCCGCCTGCGGTGGCGTTCGAAGATGTTACGAAAGGATAAGTCCCATAATCCACATCGAGAAAGGTTCCCTGGGCGCCTTCAAAAAGTATAGACTCGCCCTTACCAAGAGCTTCGTTCAAAAGCGTGACCGTGTCGCATACGTAATCCTTTAAATGATCAGCATATTTTAAGTAGTCCTGGAATATTTCCTCTGACGAAAATCCTTCAAATCCGTAAAGGTTTTTAAAAATAGCGTTTTTCTCTCCAATGACGTTCTCCAGCCGGCTCCTGAAATAATCCTTATCAAAAAGATCTCCGATCCGGATACCGACCCTGGCCACCTTGTCGCCGTAACACGGGCCGATGCCTTTTTTGGTGGTCCCTATTTTTTTACCTTTTTTTCTTTCCTCTCTTAATTCATCAAGCTTGCAGTGATACGGAAAAATGACGTGTGCCTTATCGCTGACTTTCAATCTGCCGTCAACGGTTATACCTTTCGATTTTAAAAGCTCGACTTCTTCAATAAGCGCCTTGGGGTCGACAACCACACCATGACCAATAATGCATATCTTGCCTTCGTGCAGGATACCTGAAGGTACCAGGTGGAGCACGTACTTATCTTCTCCTATGACCACGGTATGTCCGGCATTATTACCGCCCTGATAGCGTGCAATGTATTTGACGTCTTCGGTAAGAATGTCTATTACTTTACCCTTACCTTCATCGCCCCACTGGGCTCCTACCAGTACTGTTACCTGTTCCATTATGCCTGTTTCTCCCTTCATCTTCTCTGTGACGGCGGAGTCGGCGGCTGCTTTGGCGGCGTATATACTCTCGGTGGCTGCTGGATCTGCTGCTGTTGCTGTGTCCGCTGTTGCTGAAGTTGCTGCTGCATCTGCATCCGCTGTTGTTCCTGCAGCCTCATTAACTGTTCCTGCTGGCGGATCTGCCTCAGGATCCTCTCCGTATGCATCCTTGTAGCTTCCTGGTTGACTCTTACGTACAGATTGTACAAGGTATTCTGGTCAACTTCTTCGAGGCTTATAGTAGTACCGTCCGGTAAAACATAAAAGTATTCCACGCCTTCCGTATCCGTCGTTCCCGCGCGGGAGAGGCTCGGGATCATGTCGGCTATGCTGGGAAATACGCGCAGGCGCCTTTTCATGGTATCGATCATGACTTCCTTAGGGATCATTTTTCTCTCCCTTTTCGGCTTCTCGATCCTCTCCGGAACCTTTTCTTTTTCAACAGGAGGTTCTACTTTCTTCTCCTCGACCGGCGGTTCGGCCCTCTTTTCCTCGACCGGCGGTTCGACCTTCTTTTCCTCAACAACGGGCGGTTCGACCTTCTTTTCCTCAACAACGGGCGGTTCGACTTCCTCGTCGATGGGAAATTCTATCTTTTCTTCAACGACGGGCAGTTCGATCTTCTTCTTCTCAACGGCAGGCGGCTTGACCTTCTTTTCTTCTACCGGAGCGATCCTTCTCGCGCGTTCCAAGCGGGATCTTATGTCTTCCCATATTCGAATAAGAAAGCCTTTCTGTTCTTCAGCAATGGCTGTAAGAGAGAAAGACAGGAAAACCGCTGCGACCAGCAAAAAAACTACTTTTTTCCGCCAGTTTTTCATACTTAATACCTTACTTTCCGCCAACTCCGGTGAACGGTGACATGGTAAATATCTTTTTCGCAATGTCCGGATATTTCGCGATAAACAAAAGTTCATCGCGTGTTAGCGGTTTCTGAGTATGGACGTTCGCGTACCGGACAAGTTCAAGTATCTTTACAGCTTCCTTCTCGTCCTTGAACTTCACTTCCAGTTTGTTGTAAACGTTCCTGAAACCCTTGATGCCGCTGTATTCTCCGGCCGTGATATCCCTGCCGGTCTCTATGATATCGGGTTCGCCTCTCCCGAGCTCCTCAAAATCGTAAAGTTCGTAATTCCTTCTGTCTTTGAGGGCTCCATCGGCGTGGATCCCGGATTCATGCGCGAAAGCGTTCGCGCCGACGCCGACCTGGTTTACCGGAATCGGCACCCCGAAGGCGTATGAAGCGTACCCGGCGATCTTCCAAGCCAACTTAAGATTGATACGCGGGTCCAGTTTATACTTTGGATTGTGCGCGAAACCGCTTGAATATTTCAAGGCCAGAATGCAGCTTACCAGGTCCGCGTTACCGGCTCTTTCACCCAGTCCGTTAACGGTAGTATTGATGTACGCGTCAACACCGTTGTCAATAGCTGCTTTCGCCCCTGACACACTTATCGCGACCACCATCCCGAGATCATTGTGGCAATGGAGCTCAATAGGCACTT
>JBAROI010000127.1:0-2198 GCA_049642015.1 Candidatus Omnitrophota bacterium
GAAACAGGAAAAGACAAACTGCCAGCAATATGATCACGTACCGCGATCCACCCATCAGGCCATACTCCTGAGTCTCTTGACCCTTTCCTGCACAGGCGGATGAGTAGAGAAAAGATTGGCTACAAAACCGGCTTTGGAAGGCCGCACAATGAAAAGATGCGCGGTCTGGGGGGCAACGTTAAGGGGGCGCTTCTCGGAAGCCTGCGATATGTCTTCCAGCGCCCGCGCAAGTCCTGAGGGATTTCCCGTAAATTCGGCGCCGGTCGCATCTGCCTCGTATTCGCGCGACCTTGAGATCGCCAGCTGCACAAGAAGCGCCGCAAGAGGCGCGACAATGCTCACAGCAAGAAGGCCTATAAGATTTCCGCCCCTGCGGTCCCTGGAAAAACCTCCCAGTACAGCCGCCCAGCGCGCCATGTAAGCGATTATCATTATCGCGCTGGCGAGGGCCGCGGTCACCGTCATGATGAGCGTATCCCGGTTGCGGATATGGGCAAGCTCGTGGGAGATCACCCCTTCAAGTTCGTCTTCGTCGAGAATGTTCACAAGGCCCCGCGTCAGACACAGCGCGGCGTTCTGGGGGTTCCTGCCCGTCGCGAAAGCGTTCGGGACATCTATCCCGGTCATAAATATCCGTGGCAAAGGGATTCCCGCGTTCTTTGACAATTCCTCTACCGTTTCATACAAACGTGGAAACGCCTCACGTGACACTTCCTGGGCGTTATACATCTTGAGAACTATCTTGTCACTGAACCAGTAACTGACCCCGTTGATGACCATTGCTATTATAAAGGCGATAAACGCGCCGCTGGGACCACCGATAAGGCTCCCTACCCATATAAGGATAGCGGCCATTATTACCAGTAAAAGTGCGGTTTTCGCGTAATTCATGTTTTCCTCCTGTTTGCGCTACATATAATATATTATATTCCTATATTTAGTCAAGAACGTTGTCATTCCCATCCCGGACGGGTCCCGCCCCGGATGGGAGTAAAAATTATTGACTAAAGCCCGACAAACGGATATACTATAAAAAATTAGTAAAATTCCATAACCTTAACGTTTCTTTATTAAAAAGTGTTCAATATATTTAAAAGAAAAAAACTAAAAAAATTCGTCGATATAGCTGTTGATAAGGGGCTGGTCTCTGAAAGAGAAGTTGAAGAGGCCCTCGGGGATCAGAAAGAATACCTCGAAAAGCACAAGATCCATAAAGAGATCGGGGCTATACTCACTGAAAAAGGAGTTCTTACTCCGAACGACGTCAAAAGCATACTGGAAGATCAAAAAAGCCAGATAAGCCTTATGGCGTGGTTGGTTGCTCTTTTTAGAATGAGCCATTAATAAAACAAGGGGGAATTTATGAAAAAAACGAGTATTGTCTTACTGGCGGGGCTGATGTTCCTCATGGCGTCCGTTGCTACCTCATACGCCGGACCATGGACTCTCGCCCAGGGAAAGATCTGGACGGAAATCTTCACACGATACACATACTCAAACCACTGCTTTGACTCGAAGGGCAATCTAAGCCGCTGGGAGGGTAACGGATTTCAGGAAGTCTGGGACCTGGAAGCTAAAGTAGAGTATGGCTTATTTGACAAATTCAACGTCCTCTTATATGTACCTTACACCTGGAATACCTGGAAAGAAGACCAGGTTATCTCCGGAGGAAAAGACGAGCTTAAAAACGAGGGCTTTAAAGAGATACAGATAGGTGGAAAATACAAATTCCTTGACAATCCCGTGGTCGCCGCCGTCCAGCTTAAAGCCTTTATCGACTTGAACAGTGACAGGAATAAGGAACCCAAGCTCAGTAACTACGGAAACGCCCTCGAACTCCGCGGACTCGTCGGCAAATCATTCACTCTCGCTGACTGGCCCTGCTACGCTTCGATCGAAAGCGGTATTAAATTCCCGCAGAAAAGATGGGGCGAAAGAAGCCTATACGCCACCACTATCCCCGTATTCGGTGAATTCGGTTTCTCTCCACACGATAGAGTGATGATAAAAAATGAAATCGACTGCTCAATATCGGTTCCCGGCACGGGACGCGTTAAGGATACCTACACCTGGCGCATAGGCCCGATATTCAGTCTCCTGGGGCAGGGCTTCAGCAGCATTTTCAGGGGCGATGAATACAGTTTGAACCTTGAGCTCCAGTACGGTTGGACATTCGCCGGAAGAAGCGATCCGGACAT
>JBAROI010000137.1:0-10431 GCA_049642015.1 Candidatus Omnitrophota bacterium
GACAAGGACCACGTCCTCGGTTATTTCGGGGGAGATAAGTATCTTTCGATAAAACTGAAGGATGAAAAGAGTCTCCCGGAACTTATCACAGGTAAAAAATCGATAGAATGGAAACAGCTTGACGTCAGCATACTGCATGCCGGAATTTTAAGGAATCTTCTTGGAGTCAAAAAGGACGAAGGTAACATCACTTACGTTAAAGATGCGAAGCAGGCCGAAGCGCTCGTAAAAGATGGAAGTCACGCGGCGGCATTTTTGCTTAATCCGACAAGAGTGTGGCAGATAAAGACCGTATCCGAGAATGGAGACATGATGCCGCAGAAGTCCACTTATTTTTATCCCAAGCTTTTATCGGGTCTGGTCATCAATAAGTTTGATTGAGGCGGAAAGGCGGAGAGGTAAGAATGGGGTTTTTCTCCAGGAAACCAAAGAAGTTTAACGGCGGAAAGAAAAAAGAGATCCCGGGCGGGATGTGGACAAAATGCCCGGAATGCGGCGAACTGCTTTATAAAAAGAAACTGAAAGAAAGTCTACAGGTTTGCCAGAAATGTAATTATCATTTCCGAGCCGGAGCCTATGAGCGTATAGAGATGCTTCTGGATCCCGGTACGTTCAAAGAGAAATACAATGACATGCAGAGCAGGGATCCTTTGAAATTCAAGGGGCCCAGCGATTATCCCAGCAAGATAAAAAAAGACCAGAAGACGACCGGCCTGAAGGAGGCAGCTGTCGTCGGGGAAGGCGGCATAAACGGCCGGCGCGTGGCCTTCGGGGTTACCGATTCGCGGTTCATCATGGGATCGATGGGATCAGTGGTCGGTGAAAAGATCACCAGGCTTATCGAGTTTGCCGACAGTGAAAAACTCCCATTGATAATCGTCTCCGGTTCGGGTGGAGGCGCCAGGATGTATGAGGGGATGCTTTCGCTTATGCAGATGGCGAAGACCAGCGCCGCGCTTGAAAAGTTCAATAAAAACAGAGGACTTTTTATATCGGTTTTGACGAATCCCACGATGGCCGGGGTTATGGCCAGCTTTGCTTCACTTGGCGATATTATCCTGGCAGAACCGAAAGCCCTCATCGGGTTTACCGGCCCCAGGGTCATACAGCAGACCATAAACAAGGAGCTGCCTCCGGGGTTTCAAAGCTCGGAATTCCTGCTGGAACACGGCCTTATTGACATGATCGTGTCGAGGAGCGAACTGAAAGACACACTTTTTAAATTGACGGATTATTTGAAGCATTGACAAACGTAGTATTGTATAGTATATAAAGATGAAATTTCAAGCTATTGTAAGGTGGTGAAATGGCCCAGGTTAGTTTGCGAAATGTATCGAAAATGTTTCCCGGCGGCGTGATCGCGGTCAATAACGCGAATTTCGGCGTTGAAAATAAAGAATTCGTTGTTCTTGTAGGACCTTCCGGATGCGGCAAGTCCACTACGCTCAGGCTGATAGCAGGTCTTGAAACGGGAACAGAGGGAGAGATCTTCATAGGCAACAGAAAGGTCAATAACGTTCCCCCCAAAGACAGGGACATAGCAATGGTATTCCAGAATTACGCCCTGTATCCCCACATGACAGTGTATGAGAATATGGCGTTCGGCCTCAGGCTTAAAAAATACCCAAAAGACGAGATAGATTCAAGAGTAAAGGAGGCAGCCGGGATACTCGGCCTTGAGAACCTCCTGCACAGAAAACCCAGGGAACTTTCGAGCGGGCAGTGCCAGCGTGTCGCGGTAGGCAGGTCTATTGTAAGAAAACCGATGGTATTTCTTTTTGACGAACCCTTGAGTAATCTGGACGCGAAATTAAGAGTACAGATGAGGACCGAACTGCATCGTTTGCATATAAGGCTTCAGTCAACAATGATCTACGTTACTCACGACCAAACCGAAGCCATGACGCTTGGTGACAGGATAGTGGTCATGAAAGACGGCGACATACAGCAGATAGACGCGCCGACAAAAGTATACAATTCGCCGGCGAACAAGTTTGTGGCCGGTTTCATAGGGGCTCCGCCGATGAATTTTGCCGAGGGAAAGATCATCAAAAAGGAAAGAAGGCTGTATTTTGACGAAGGCACTTTCCGGGTGAGGATAGTGGAAGGCATGTACGACGCGCTGGAAGAGTACGTTGAAAAAAGGGTGATCTTTGGCGTAAGGAGCGAAGACATCTATGATAAGCTGTTCGTTTCGGAGGCTCCCCCCGAAAATATCGTGACAATGACCTGTGAAGTCGTCGAGCACCTTGGTTCAGAAGTGTACATACACCTGAATACCGGCAAAAACATTCTTGTTGCCACGGTGGCAGGCGATGCCAATCCTCAGATTAACCAGGACATGGACGTCGTTTTTGATATGAGTAAGGTTCACTTTTTTGACAAAGCGACAGAAAAAACAATAATTTAGGCTTTTTCATGACTCCTTTTACAAAGAGGAACCTCCTTATTCCTGTTTCCATTATTTTTTTTGTTGGGCTTTTGTCCGGCCTCATCAAATTCGTTCCAACCTTGCAGAATTCGGTTCAGCATCTTGAGTTTATAGCTATTGGCCTGATGATAATGCTCAGCCTTGCCGTCATGCTCTTTTGGGCAGCTCTTGGTGTGTTCGGGGGACTTGCATCTTTTTTAATAACAATGATGTTTATCTACAGGCCGCTTACCGACCTGAACCCTTATTATTACAGCGTTCTGATCCTCGCGTTTTTCTTAAGCAGTTTCATAGGGTATCATATCTCAAGAAGGATCAACACTTCTAACCAGGATTATACGGTTACGATGGAGAAAGTTCAGGAAGACACGAACCTTATCGGCAATCACTTTAAGAGCAGGACAGCCGAAATAGCGGCCATGAAAGATAAGGTTAAAAGTCTTCTCGGTATCAAGGGCATTGCGGACGAGCTCAGTTTGTCGCTTTCTACAGAGGAAGTCGCGGCGCTTTTAACCGATAAGACCTTTGAAATATTCAAAAAAGACACAAGGATATCGCTGTACCTGGTTGACAGGGAAGCTAACGAGCTTAGTCTGTCCAAAACCGCTAAAGAGGAAGGCCGTAAGCCGGTCGTGATGAAGAAGGGCGACATGTTTGACAGGTGGGTAGTTAAGAGCCTGAAGAGCCTTATCATAAAAGACATCAGGAAAGATTTCAGATTTTCCGCTGACGAGGATGAAGCGGAGCATGATTTCGTTTCCCTGATCAATAAGCCCATGGTAAGCGAAGGCAATATTCTCGGGATCCTCCGTGTTGATAGTCCGCGGGAATCCGCCTTCAGCCAGCATGAACTCCGGATCCTGGACATCATAGGGGAGATGGGTGCCGTCGCGCTCGAAAACGCCAGGCTTTACAAGCAAACGGAAGAACTGGCGATAAAGGACAGTTTGACCGGACTTTTTGTTCATCGTTATTTCATGGAACGTCTGGAAGAGGAGGTCAAACGGGAGCTGCACAGCGGAGGATCATTCGCCCTCTTGATGCTGGACATAGACAACTTTAAGGATTTTAACGACCAGTACGGGCACATAGCCGGGGATGCTATACTAAAAAGGATAGCAAAGATACTAGGGTCAAAATCATCTGCCGGAGACGTAATAGGACGGTACGGTGGAGAAGAATTTACGTTCGTAGCACTAAATTGCAACAAGAGAGACGCGATCAAGCTCGCCGAAAATATAAGAAAAGAGATCAAGGACACCCCCATAGTTATACGCAGAGAAAAGATGGCCGTTACGGTTTCCGTCGGGGTCGCTATGTTCCCGGCGGAGGCGAAACTGATGAAGGACCTCGTCTGGGAAGCGGACAGGCGCCTCTACGAGGCCAAAGCGAAAGGAAAAGACGCGGTATGTTCAAAATGAAGCCGGTCATGATGTTTGTCGCGAATATCCTGCTGATACTTCTAAGCTGGGTATTTTACAAGTTTCCCCAGGGCGACGAATATCTGGTCCTTTTCGTGATATCTCTCATCTTTATAATTTCTCCGTACGTATTGACATTGCTCCTTACCGGCGTTTTGTTTGCGCTTAACCTGGCGTTCTTCGTCTTCTATCGATTTATCGGCGCTTTAAACTCCGTCGATGTGGCTGTCTTAATGGCGCTTTTGGCCGTAAGTTTCGGCATAAGCTACCTTGTAAAGCTGCTGTTTGATGCTTTCGTTACATATCATAGGGACAACCTGTCAAAAGTACAGCAGGAATATAATAACCTTGTCGACCGCCTGGATAATATAGAACGTGAAGGAAGAGGCACAGAAAGTGAGCTCGGGCGTATTTCAGGCCTATACGAAGTCACGAAACAGCTGGCCCCGGTATTGAAATTTGAGGGCTTTTTTGACGCGCTATTTGATTTTCTTGAAGATAACTTTAGGTTCAAGACCGCTCATCTTTTAACATTCAGCAACGGTAAGTTTTCCCGCGGCGTGTCAAAGAACATCAAAGGTGAAGATTATCACGGCAAAGAGGAGAAGGTCCTTGATTACGAGGCGGTCGTGGAATACCTTAAGGAACAGGACAATAAACCGGTTTTCGTGGAACGACAGGCTACCGGCAAACTTTTTGATTCGATGAACGTGAGGGCCGATACTTTTCTGGCTTTTCCTCTTTTTGTAAACGATAATATTTCGGCCATACTGGCCATAGAGGGCGCCGCCAAATCAAGTTTTCCCAGGTTCCGCATCCTCATTCCCCAGGTTACGCTTGAGCTCAGAAAAGTCGAACTTTACGAGCAGGTCCAGAAACTTTCCATTATAGACGGCCTTACCGAAGTGTATCTGAGGCGCTATCTGATGACCCGGCTGGAGGAGGAAGTCGACCGTGCCCGGCGTCTCGGCCTGACTTTTTCGATAGGAATGGTCGATATCGATTATTTTAAGGAGTGCAACGACAAGTACGGTCACCTGGTGGGAGATACCGTGCTGAAGAAAGTAGCGCAGAGGCTTAAGAAATCGGTTAGAGAAGTTGACATGATAGCAAGATACGGAGGGGAGGAATTTTGTATCGTCCTTCCGGAGACGACAAAGGAATTCGCCAAGACCGTTGCGGAACGTTTACGTGAGTCGGTGGAATCCAAGGAAATAAAGGCATTTGACGAGAATGTGAAGATGACGGTAAGTGTGGGGATCTCGGGATATCCGGAAGACGGAGAAGACGCGCCTACTTTGATCGACAAAGCAGATACCGCTCTGTATAAGGCGAAGAGAAAAGGACGGAATACCGTTCACGTATTATAAAGGACCAGAAAATGAGAAAAATATCCAAAACAACGTTAGCGATCATATTCGCGCTTACTTGCGTTCTGGGGACCGCTTTCGCGGCCCCGGATGAAGAAGTGCTCAAGCTGAAACCCGGCCAGCCCATTGTAGTTGACGGGGATAAGGTAGAATATTTTGAGGAAGAAAATAGAATAGTCGCCGAGGGCAACGTTTCCATCACGTACGGCGATATAAAATTGACCTGCGACAGAATAGAAGTAAATACGAAAAGCCAGCAGGCGCTGTGCCAGGGTAACGTAAGGATCGATCAGCCCGAAGGCGTCATGACCGGGGACCGCATACGGTATGATTTCATCAGAAAGGAAGGCGAGATCATCGGTGGAGAGGTCAAGGCGTTCCCGTGGTTCGGCAGGGCCGAGGAGACGGGTAAAGTCGCGAAAAATGAATATCTTCTCCGGAACGGATGGGTTACTACCTGCGACCTGGACATGCCCCATTACAGGATAAAAGCGGGGGAGATAAGGATTTTTCCCGATGAGAAGGTCATCGCGAAGAACGTGGTCTTCTATATCGGGAAGATACCCGTACTGTGGTTCCCTTATTATTACCACCCGATCATACAAAGCCGGGCAAAAGTCCAGTTTATACCCGGATGGAATTCCGACTGGGGATATTTTATGCTTTCGGCGTGGCGGTTCTATATACAAGGAAACACAAGAGTAGATGTCCTTGCCGATTACCGGACGAAAAAAGGCTTTGCCGAGGGCGCGAATCTTTATTATTACGCCGATGACTTTCTGCTGAAAGGGCTTGGCAGGGGGCTTCTCCGCACGTATTTTATCCACCAGAACGAGCGGGGAACTTATGATCCAACGCCGTTCCGCGACGAAGGCAAGGGTTCCAAACTGCGCAGGAGGATCCAGTGGAAGCACAGGATCGATTTTGACCCGAGCACGATCGGAATGCTGGAATTCAACAAGATTACCGATAAGTATGTGCTAAAAGATTATTTTTACAACGAATTCGAGGAAACCGGCAAGGTCCCCGAAAATTACGCGACCATTATATCCACTAAACCGAATTACACCGTCAACCTGACGGTTGAAAAACGTTTCAATGACTTCTATACCGTGACGGAGAAAATGCCGGAAGCGAAGATAGATATTCCCGACCAGAGGCTTTGGGAAACTCCTTTGTACTACGGGTCCGAGACGTCCACCACGATATTCAGCAAGGAATACGCCCACGAAAACAAGCCGCCTGAGAATGTCAGCAGGTTTGATTCTTTTCATAAACTTTCGTACGTCGCCAAACTGGGCCCCCTGAACCTCACGCCATACGGGACTTTTCGGGAAACGATATACAGCCGCAACAAATGGCACGGCGGTGTGTTTACGAGGGAGACTCTCGGTGCCGGACTTAACACGTTCTGCCGCTTTCACCGCATATTTGACGTCGAAACGGACGCTTTCGGGCTCGACATAAACAACCTCAGGCATATTATCGTTCCCAGCGCAAAATATTTTCACACGCATCAGCCCACGGTCGACAAGGATAACCTTTACCAGATGGACGACCTCGACACACTGGAAAAAGAGAACGGTATTACATTTTCCCTTGAAAATAAAATCCAGACAAAGCGGGGCGATGCCGGCAAAATGGAGCCGGTCGACCTCGTAAGGTTTATCGTGAGCACCGATTATCTCTTCCGCATGAAAAAGGGAAAACTTGAATTTGAAAAAGAGGGAAAATTCAAGAACCTGTTTTTTGACCTGGAATTGAGGCCCTACACGTGGCTTTTTCTTGAAGGAGATCTGGGCATAACGCCGAAGAACCAGGCAGTCGAGAAGGGAAGCGTTGAAGCTTCTTTCCGTCCCAATGAAGACCTCAGGCTGGACCTGGGTTACCGATATGAGAAACTGGCACCGCTTCCGAGGAATCAGCTCACGTTCGATTTGAATTACACCGTCAACCCCAAGTGGCGCCTCGGCCTCTATGAAAGATTCAACCTGGAGGACGGAGTCGTTGAGGAGCAGCAGCTTTCAGTCACGAGAGACCTCCATTGCTGGGAAGTAGAGTTCGTTTACGACGTGGAAGGAAGCAACCTGGTTGAAGACGACTTTACGGTATGGCTCGCGTTCAAGATCAAGGCCTTCCCGGACCTACAGCTGGGGTTGAGCCGTTCATTCAAGACGCGCCCGCCCGGCTCCATGCGGGACTAATCCCCGTCATTAGTAGTCATTAATAGTCTTATGACCCTACATCCCTATTGCGAAATAGGGGGCAATATGTTATAATCTCACCTTAAAAGTTTATGCGCATAATATAGTAAAACATAATATAGAAAAGGAGAAATTGTATGAGACTGGCGATCATCGGGACAGGGTACGTGGGCCTGGTTACAGGGACTTGCTTTGCTGAACTGGGAAATGACGTTATTTGTGCGGATAATGACGAGAAAAAGATGGCTATACTGAATGAAGGCAAGGTCCCTATATATGAACCGGGACTCGAAGAACTGATCAAAAAGAACCGCGAACAGGGCAGGTTGAGCTTTACCACAGATCTTGAAGAAGCGGTCAAGGCCTCGGAAGTGATCTTTATCTGCGTCGGGACCCCGCCCAGAGACGACGGCAGCGCTGACCTTACCGCTATAGAAAAAGTTTCGCGGGTCATAGCGAAATGCATTAATTCTTACAAACTTATCGTGGAAAAAAGCACCGTGCCCATAGAAACGGGCAAGTGGGTCGAGTATACCATCGACACTTTTAAAAAGAGCGGTGCTGATTTCGATGTCGCTTCGAACCCCGAGTTTTTAAGGGAAGGGACGGCGATCGAGGACTTCATGAACCCCGACAGGGTGGTCATCGGCGTTGAATCGCAAAAGGCAGAAGAGATGTTAAAGGAGCTTTATAAACCTCTCGACGCCAAGATAGTCGTAACGAACATAAAAGGGGCCGAGATAATAAAGCACGCGTCAAATTCATTTCTCGCGACGAAGATATCTTTTATCAACGCCCTGAGCAATATATGCGAGAAAGTAGGAGCTAATGTCGATGACGTGGCAGAGGGGATCGGCCTGGATTCGCGCATTAACAGGAAGTTCCTGAAAGCGGGTATCGGGTTTGGCGGATCCTGTTTTCCCAAAGACCTCAAGGCGTTCATCCACATCGCCGAAAAACTGGGTTACCCCTTTAACATGCTGAAAGAAGTCGAGCATATCAACGATATGCAGAAGGATCTTGTGGTCCGGAAAGTCACGGAGATGCTATGGAACCTTCCCGACAAGGTCATAGGGGTGTGGGGGCTGGCCTTCAAGCCGAACACCGACGATATACGGTCCGCTCCGGCCATAGATATCGTAAAAACCCTCCTTAAGGAAGGCGCTAAGATCAAGGCCTTTGACCCGGCAGCGATGGAAAAGGCAAAAGAGGAATTGGGCGACAAAATAACTTATTGCAAGGATGTGTACGAAGCCGCGCAGGACTGCGATTGCATTATTCTCATGACGGAGTGGAACGAGTTCAAGGAAGTGGACTGGCAGCACGTGAAGAACGTCATGAAACAGCCGGTCCTTCTGGACGGAAGGAATATCTACGATCAGGGGAAGATGAAAAAAATGGGATTTAAATACTCGGGCATAGGAAGGGGCGCGTAATGATAGAGGGAGTGAAGGTCAAGAAGCTTAAGGTGATCCCGGATGAACGCGGACGGCTCATGGAAATATTCCGCCGTGACGATGACATATTCGAACAGTTCGGGCAGGTGTATATGACCACGGCTTTCCCCGGCGTGGTAAAGGCATGGCATTATCATAAAAAGCAGACAGATAACTTTACGTGCATCAGGGGGAAGATGCGCCTTGGATTGTATGACGCGCGGGAAGGTTCACCGACCTTCGGGAACGTGGAGGAGTATGTCATCAGTCTCGAGAACCCTTTGCTTGTCCAGATACCGCCGGATATTTACCATGGATTCAAATGCATCAGCGACGAAGAAGCTGTCGTGATCAACACTGTGACCGAGCCATATGACCCCGGCAATCCGGACGAACACAGGGTTGACGCGTTTGAGAACGATATACCGTTTAACTGGAAAAAGGAGTAACGATGAAAGGTGTTGTGCTCGCGGGCGGACTTGGAAAGCGCCTGCACCCGCTTACGAAAATCACGAATAAGCATCTTCTGCCGGTATATAACAAGCCCATGATCTATTACCCGATCCTGACGCTCGTGGGAGCAGGCATAAAAGATATCATGGTCGTGACCGGAGGAAACCATGCCGGGAACTTTTTAAGGCTGCTTGGGAATGGGCATGAGTTCGGACTTGAAGGGGTAGATTACGCTTACCAGGAAGAAGAGGGGGGAATAGCCGAAGCCCTGAGCCTGGCGGAGCATTTTGCCGACGGAGACAGAGTTGTCGTAATGCTGGGCGACAATATTATCGAGAAAAGCATAAACGACGAAGTGAAGAAGTTTGACCAGCAGCCGGAAGGCGCCAGGATACTGATAAAAGAAGTTCCGAATCCCGAACGGTTCGGTGTGGTCGAGTTTGACGGAGATATGATCATCGATATAGCTGAAAAGCCTGAAAAGCCCAAGACCAATTACGTGGTTACGGGTATCTACATGTATGACGCTAAAGTTTGTGATATCATTAAAACGCTTAAACCGTCAGGGCGAGGGGAGCTCGAGATAACGGACGTGAATAACGCCTATATCAAGAAGGGGCAGCTTAAGTATTCCAAGCTTGACGGTTGGTGGACGGACGCGGGAACGTTTGAATCGCTGTTCCGGGCGAATCAGCTCGTGGCAGAGAAAGAGCAGGGGAAAAAGTGAAAGTATCAAAGTATCAAAGTATCAGAGTGTCAAAGATGACTGATACTATGACACCAGCGAACGAAGTGAGCGATGACACTTTGATACTTACATGGGAGCTTAAATGAGATTACTTGTTACGGGTGGGTGTGGATTTATAGGATCGAATTTTATCCGTCTTGTTCTTGAACAGTACAGGGATATCCGCGTGGTCAACCTTGACAAGCTGACGTATTGCGGCAATACGGACAATCTAAAGGACATTGTCGGGGATAGCAGGTATTCTTTTGTAAAGGGCGATATCTGCGATAAGAATATAGTCGAAGATCTTGTCGGAGAATGCGACGCGGTGGTGAATTTCGCCGCCGAAACGCACGTGGACAGGTCTATTAAGTACCCGGACGATTTTT
>JBAROI010000141.1:0-7601 GCA_049642015.1 Candidatus Omnitrophota bacterium
GGTCATGTTTTTTCTCCGCAGAAAAGCGACTCCCACGTCATATGATTTGCCGGGTTCCCCTTCGGCGATCCTTACTACTCTGCCGAAAATGCCCCCTTTGTGTATAACGAGATCGTTTTCGATCTCAATGCACACATTCACCATTTTATCATCCATTTCTACCCATATCACGCTTGAAAGCGCGGGAGGGATCTTTTCTGTCCTGAACAGTATCCCGCAAGCGCTTATGTTCCTCGATAATATTTCAGCCCTAGGGGAGAGTTTTTCGCCCTTAAGCTCTTTAAAATTCAGCGCTTTTTCATAATCTATTCGCAAAAATTCGCGTCTTTCTTCTCCTTCCAAATTCGCATGCATCTTATACTCCTCCCTTTTTCTTATAAAAATCGTTTACATAATTTACTATTTTTTTCGGTTCATCTATTATGGTAAATATCTCAAGATCTTTTTTATCAACAGCGCCAAGTTCAAAGCATCTTTTTTTTATCCAATCGATCATTCCCTTCCAGTAACTTTTGCCCACGAGCACGATAGGAAAAGGGTCTATCCTCTGGGTTTGTACCAAGGCAAGCATCTCAAAAACTTCGTCAAGCGTGCCAAAGCCCCCAGGAAACGCCACGAATGCTTTACTGTATTTTGCGAACATGAACTTCCGAATGAAAAAATAACGGAATTCAAGCGGAAGCGTGATGTATTTATTTGGTTTTTGATTTGAGGGGATGAGGATATTAAGTCCTACGGATTGGCCTCCAGCTGACTTTGCGCCCTTATTAGCGGCTTCCATCACGCCTTCTCCGGCACCCGTCACCACTGCGTACCCGTGTTCGGTAAAGATCTGAGCTGTTCTTTCAGCCAGAGCGTAATATTTATGGTTTTTCTTAAGGCGCGAAGAGCCGAATATACTTACTCCTTTTCTTATGTCGCTGAGCGTTTCGATGCCATCGACAAATTCGCTCATGATCCTGAACACGCGCCAAGGTTCATCCTCGGGGTGAAAGTCACTGATATATTTTTGATTCATTTTGCCTCCTTCCAAATGGCTGTATTAATCATAGTATTATACGCAATCCTGCGTAAAATTTACACCATTTTCTAATATCTTTCACTTATTTTCGTTTCTTTTCTTTTTTGGAAGTAAAAACACGGCCGGGACGCCGCGGGCATGAAAATACATTCAAGAATGCGGCAGCATTTCCAGTATTCTGCCTGCGGCGTTGTTGATAATGGGCATATTACCTATCGAACGGTGTTCGGTCTTTCCGGAGATACCTTATTTTTCCAGTCTCGACGGAATAGCGTTCCTCCAAGCGTCGCTCAACGTTGCCAGGGGAAGGTCGATCACTGTTGTCTGTCCGCAATGAACAACAAGTTTTTCGCCGCCGACATCACCCAGAACACTGAACGGAATCGAATATTTTTTCGCCGTGTTTTCTAAGGCTGGCAGGTCATCCTTGCTGACAGAAACTACTATTCTCGACGGCGCTTCTCCGAAAAGAAGAGCATCTTTTCTTAAATCGCTGTCTACTTTTATTGCCGCGCCTAACATTTTGTTTTTATCCGCGATACACGATTCGGACAGCGCCACGGCCAGGCCTCCCCTAGAACAATCATGAGCAGAATTGATAATGCCCGATCCAATCGCCTCAAGGCATGCCCGCTGGACAGCTTTTTCTCTCTCTATATCTATCCTGGGATTGCCCTTTTTCAGGTCGTGGATAATGTACAGATATTCGCTGCCGGAAAGATCATCGGTATTTTCACCCAGAAGAACTATTACGTCACCCTCATTCTTAAAATTCCGCGTTACGCACTTATCCGCGTCTTTTATGAGGCCTACCATCCCGACCATGGGCGTCGGGTCTACCGCTCCTTTTGGGTTCTCGTTATAGAAGCTCACGTTGCCGCTGACAACGGGAGTATCCAGGGCTTTACACGCCGCTGAAAGCCCTTCGATGCATTTTTCGAACTGCCAGTAGTTTTCAGGCTTCATCGGGTTGCCGAAATTCAGGCCATCCGTAATAGCGAGCGGCGTACCGCCGACACAGGTTATATTTCTTGCCGCTTCGGCCACTGCCATCATGGCTCCATAGTACGGATCCAGGTAACAGAACCTGCCGTTACAGCACACGCTCATCGCCAGGCCTTTTTTTGTTCCTTTAACTTTGATGACAGCAGCATCCGCACCCGCACCGACCAGCACTTCGTCTTTATCTACAAACGTAAATTTCTCGTGAGCTGACTCTTTGCTTGCAATGGTCGGAGAATCAAGCAGTTTTAAAATAACATTATTAAGTTCCTCGGGCTCCTTCAGGGAGGTATAATCCAGATTTTGCGTGTCCTTCAAATATGCCGGTTCTTTGCTTTCTCTTTCATAAAGCGGCGCCTTTTTTGTGAGGGCTTCAGCCGGAATTTCACAAACCACGACACCATTTTCCATGACTCGCATCATTTTGTCGTCGGTAACTTTTCCTATCTTTACCGCGTTTATATTCCATTTTTTCAATACGTCCAGCGCCTCCTCCTCCTTGCCGCTTTTTAATATCGCTAACATTCTCTCCTGCGATTCGGACAGCAGGACCTCATAAGGCGTCATTCCTTTTTCCCTCTGGGGCACCAGGGCCACATCTATTTCGATACCGGTTCCGCTCCTCGAGGCTGTTTCACACGAGGAACAGGTAAGTCCGGCTGCTCCCATGTCCTGCATTCCCACGACAAGTTTTTTCGCTATTAGCTCAAGGCAGGCCTTCCTTAGGCGTTTCCCGAGTTCCGCGTCGCCTATAGCAACGGCATTCGGGGTTGAGGCAGACTCCTCGGTTATCTCTTTCGAAGCGAAACTCGCGCCGCCTACGCCGTCTCTGCCGGTATCCCCACCGATATAATAAACGGGATTTCCAACTCCTTGCGCGCCGCCTTTCACGATATCCTCGTTTTTTACGATTCCCGCAACAAAGGCGTTTACAAGCGGATTTCCCTCGTAGCTTTCGTCAAAACAGGTATCATCTCCTACCGCGTTGACCTCCGCGACGTTGGCGTAATGCGCCAGCCCTCTTATGACTTCCTTGAATAAAAATTTAACTTGGTCATTATCAAGATCTCCAAATCTTAATGCGGCGAGTACGGCAACGGGATTTGCTCCCGTTGTGAATATGTCCCGGAGGCATCCGCCAATACCCGTAGCCGAAGCTTCAAACGGTTCAACAGCTGATGGATGATTGTGAGACTCCATTTTGAACGCGACTCCTAGCCCGTCTCCTATGTCAACTATTCCGCTGTTTTCTTCTCCGGCACCGACCAGCACCTGCTTACCCTTTGTCGGAAACAATTTAAAAAGTCCCCTTGAATTTTTGTAACTACAATGTTCTGACCACATGGCTGAAAAAACTCCAAGTTCGGTGAAATTGGGGTTTCTGCCGATTAATTTCTTTATTTCGTTGAACTCTTCTTCCGTAAGTCCCAATTCTTTTACTAATTCAGCATTTATCTCAACCGCTCTTTCCATTGCCTTCCTCCTTACATTTTTTACCCCTGAATGATTATTACTTTCGATCTTAGACTAAACCGCTTCTATGGTTGAAGGCGGTTTGGTAGTTATATTATAAGTAACACTTACCACACCCGGCACTTCCGTGGTTATCCTTTTAGCTAATTTTTCCAGGATTTCGTGCGGAAGCCGTGTCGGCGAGCCTACCAGCGCGTCCTTGCTTTCCCAGCACCTTACTTCTATTTGCGTGCCGTAATCCCGCTTTCCTTCTCTTACACCGGTGACACGGTCCTGGTGCAGGATCGCAAGGTACTGAAAAGCGCCGCTTCCGGATAATTCTTCTTCAACGATCGCCGTGGCTTTTCTCACAGTCTCGACCCTTTCCGGTGTTACTTCACCTATTACTCTCGCCGATAAGGCAGGTCCCGGAAAAGGGGGCCTCGTATACATTTCCTCCGGCAGGCCCAGAGCTTTACCGACCTTTCTTACTCCTGTTTTCCTGAGTTGTATTATCGGCTCTATGACTTTATAGCCGAAAACTTGCTCAGTATCAATTCCAAGCTGCTCGAGAATATTATGCTGCCTTTTAACGCCGGCTATAGTCTCCTCGACATCGGTGTAATTCGTACCCTGGAGCAGATATTTCGCGCCACTTTCTTTTACCAAACGGCCGAAAACTTCCTTATAAAATGTCTGGGTTATGGCTTCTCTTTTCTCTTCAGGGTCAGTTAAACCGCTAAGCGCGCTGAAAAACTCCTTTTTTGCGTCGATAATTTCAACCGGAATGCCTAATTCCTTGAACCAGGATACGATCTGCTGTGGTTCGTCCTGCCTCATCAGTCCGTTTTCGATGAAGTACGTTTTGAGCCTGTCGCCCAAGGCCTTGTATCCCAGCATTGTGACAACCGAAGAATCAACTCCGCCTGACAGCGCGTTTACGGCGAGCCCCTCACCGACGGTCGAAGAAATCTCCTTTACCTGCTTGTCAATGAATTTTTCCGGGTCAAGCTCGGTTAATTTCAGTTCAGTAACATTCATTTTGCCTACCTCCTTTGATAAAAAAAAGACGTTCTTCCCCAAAAGGTTTAGAACGTCTTTGTCCTTTGTCAATACTACCAGCGTATTATTTTTTATTATCTGTATTTTCTGCAATTTGTCAAGAAAAAATTTACTATTGTTGTTCGCGGCCGCCAAGCCACTCCTACGATTTTGTGTATTTTTTCCACTTCGCCCCGAGTTCGGGATCGTCGCACCACTCGAGGAGGTATTCGGTAAAAGCCTCACCGGTAGCGCCCGTATCGCGGCCCGTGATAACCAGCTTCTTCTCAAACTGCCCACAGATTTCAAGCGCCATATCCAACTTCTTCGCCCTTTCAGGGAAACCTACGTGGCGCAAAAGCATGGCGCTTGCTCTTATCATCGATGAGGGGTCTGCGTATATGTCGCGGCCTTCGGCGACCATACGCGGGGCACTTCCGTGTATCGCTTCGAACATCGCCCATTTCTTTCCGACGTTGGCACTTCCGGCCGTTCCCACACCGCCCTGAAGTTGAGCGGCCTCATCCGTAAGTATATCCCCGTACAGGTTCGGCAGGACCATTACCTGGAAGTCTTTGCGTCTTACGGGATCCAGGAGTTTCGCGGTCATAATATCAATGTACCACTCATCCTGCGTTATCCCGAATTCTTTATACTCTTCGGCTATTTTCTTTGCCATCCTGGAAAATCTTCCGTCAGTCGCCTTTACAACGTTTGCTTTTGTAACGGCGGTGACTCTCTTAAGACCGTTATTCTTCGCGTATTCAAACGCCATACGGATTATCCGTTCAGCACCTGGTTCGGTGATGACTTTGAAATCTATGCTCAGGTCGTCCGTCACGTCGATCCCTTTTGAGCCGAGAATATACGCCCCTTCTGTATTCTCCCTGAAAAAGATCCAGTCTATGCCTTCGGACGGAACCTTTACCGGGCGAACGTTAGCGAATAGGTCAAGCTCGCGGCGCATGGCAACGTTGGCGCTTTCGATATTAGGCCACTCGCCCCCTTCCTGCGGCGTCGTGGTGGGGCCTTTTAATATTACGTGGCATTTCTTTATTTCTTCAAGGACATCGTCCGGTATTGCTTTCTTGTGTTTAGCGCGATTCTCTATAGTAAGACCCTCTATGTTCTTGAATTTCACGCTTCCGGACGCGATCTCGTCTTTCAAAAAATGCTCCAGGACATGCTGGGCGTGTTTTGATATGATCTTGCCGATACCATCACCGAAACAAACTCCTATGATTATAGGCTTCAGGAAGCTGTAGTCAGTCCAACCCTCTTCCTTTTTCATGCGTTCAATACGGTCGAGCTGTTCCTGGACGAGCTTGGTAAAATGCTCTTTGGCCTTTTCTATGGATCCGTTACCGCCTGTCATCTTGTGCTCCTTTGCCGCTAAAATGTATCAATAGTAGCGGAAATTAAACTCTTATTATATTATGTAGGTGAGCAAAAGTAAAGGGGGTGCTTTATGGCTCCCCGCTTACGCGGGATGGCTGACAGCAATCATGTAAAGGACGCTTTTTATTTTTTAAACCAGCAAAAGATGGAGCGTGCTTTTTTGTTAACCTGCCCTTTTTTAAGCGTTTCAATTTCACCGCGCAGGTCTTCGGTTTCTTTCTTTAAATTGACGATCTCTTCTCTGAGATTTTTTTCTTTGTGGTTTATCTCGTAAAATTCCCACCAGTCAAGCGCCATCTAATACTCCTTTGAGTTATTTAGCGTTAAAAGCGCTTTTGGCTGCGCTTTTACGCACCTTTGTAGGGTAATTTCCGCTGAAACAGGCGGTGCAAAAATCTTTACCGTTGCAACTCAGCATACCGTCAATGCTAAGATACTTTAAGCTGTCAACGCCTATAAATTTCGCGATCTTTCCGACAGAAAGTTCGTTGGCAATGAGCTCTTTTCTGCTCGGAAAATCAATGCCGTAAAAACACGGAAATTTTATAGGGGGACAGCTGATCCTCATGTGAATTTCTTTTACTCCTGCTTCCCTGATCGCTTTGATCCTGCTCGAGGTCGTTGTGCCCCTCACTATGGAATCCTCTACCACCACGATCTTTTTGCCTTTTAAAACGTCCTTTATGGGGTTGAGCTTGATCTTCACGCCGTGCTTTCGCATCTCCTGCGACGGTTGTATAAAAGTCCTGCCGACATAGTGGTTTCTGATCATGCCGAAATCAAAAGGCACACCGCTTTCTTCGGAATAACCCAAAGCGGCATAATTGCCGGAGTCGGGTATTGACATGACCATGTCAACGTCAGCGGGATGCTCCTGGGCAAGTTTCCTTCCCAGGCGCTTTCGAACTTCGTAAACGCTTTGCCCGAAAATGTGGCTGTCGGGCCGGGCAAAATAAATAAATTCAAAAATGCACGGAGTATGAGCCTTCTTCTCGAACGGCTTGCGCGATTCCATGCCATCTTCGGAAATGATCACCATCTCGCCCGGTTCTATTTCCCTGACAAATTCGGCATCGATCAGGTCAAGCGAACATGTCTCGCTCGCGAGAACGTAAGAACTGTCCTTTTTCCCCAGGCACAGGGGGCGAAACCCGTTAGGGTCGCGCACGCCGATTATTTTGTTCTCGGTGAGAAAGAGCATCGTAAAAGCTCCGTCACACTGCCCGAGCGCGTCAACAAGCCTGTCCTCTATCTGTTCTTTTTTGGAGCGTACAAGAAGATGGAGCACGACTTCCGAGTCCATTGTCGTCTGGAAGATGGCGCCTTCTTTTTCAAGCTGCCGCCGGAGTTTCACGGCATTCGTCAAATTGCCGTTATGGGCTATTGAGACGGAGAACTTTTGGTGGCTGATCACAAAAGGTTGCGCGTTTCTTAAAATGCTGGAGCCGGTTGTGGAATAGCGGACGTGCCCTATTGCGGTCTTTCCCTTCAGGTCCTTGATCTTTTTCTTTCCAAGAACTTCTGAAACAAGCCCCATACCCGTAAGCTGTCGGATCTTCTTCTTATCGGAAACAGCGATACCGCAGGATTCTTCCCCTCTGTGCTGAAGCGCGTAAAGACCGAGATAAGTAAAATCTACCGCTTGCTCATGGTTAAATATACCAAAAACACCACAATATTCCTTTTT
>JBAROI010000142.1:0-2352 GCA_049642015.1 Candidatus Omnitrophota bacterium
AAAAAGCGGGCTAGCAATGATGCGCACGGAAAAGCTTCTAAGGACAAGCTCCGTCGAATTAAAATTGGCAACAAGTTCCGATATAAAAGGCCTGCTGATTCACCGGAGAGGCAAAAAAGACGTTCAAGCGCTGTTTGGAGGACTAACGGACTCGGAACGCTGGGTCAGGGAAAGGGCTCTCGAAGTGCTTGAGGGGCAAGGATGGGAACCTGATAATGACTACGAGCGGGTTTGCTACCTGCTAGCAAGGGAAAGAACAGACGAAATCGTAGATATGGGCGAAGGCGCCGTAACTCACCTATTAAAGATATTCAGAAACAACGGACGTAGTGAATTCATCCAGATGGGCGTAATAAAGGCTCTCGGCGACATAGGCGGTGATAGCGCATTCGGGTTTATCGTTTTTTCAACGGGGAATTCGAAAGAAAAAATAAGAGAAGCGGCGGTATTAGCGCTTGAGAAAATGGGCGACAAAAGGTCCGTTGACGCGCTTGTCGGCTTGCTAAGCAGCAAAAACAGATGGACTCGCCGGAATGCAGCGGAATCGCTTGATCGGCTAAAATGGCAGCCGGCCGACCAGGACCAGCAAATACTGTATTTGATCGCCGCCGAGAAATGGGAAGACCTGGCCAGGGTCGGAGAGACTGCAATACCGTTCCTTGAAAAAATGGAGGAAGATGGTAATGATATCGTCCGCGACCGGGTCGCTATCACTATAAGAATGATAAGAGGGAAAATTACCGATTTAAAAGTGCAAGAAGCGATAGATGTGCTGGAAACTACCGGGGAAGTGAGACTTTATGATCTTGAGGAGGCTACGAAAAAAATAGGCAAAACCGGGGAAGCAAGATTAGTCCCTCTTTTAATAAGGAACTTGTCAAGGTGGGATGATCTTGAGGTCAAACAGATTACTGTAAGGGCTATCATGGCGATAGGAAAACCGGCAGTTCCGGAACTCCTGAGGGCTCTCGAAACCGAAAACGACGAAATTTGCGAAGCGATAGTTGAAACTCTCGGAATGTTAAAGGAAAGGTCGGCAGTTCCAATCTTACTAAAATTCTTTGAACAGGGCAGGCGAAGTTTTAGCCATAAAGTTGCAGAAGCCTTAGGCAGTATCGGGGATCCGAGTGCTGTTCCCGTCCTTATAAGGGCCCTGGAACATGAAGAATGGAGAGTTCGCATCAAAGCCATAGAAGCACTTGGACTATTGAAAGACGAAAGAGCTATTCCTCATCTTCGCAAGATAATGACGGACGAAAAGAAACATCAGGCATTAAGAGAAAAGGCCGCTACTGCATTAAGAGAACTGGGGTGGGCCCCCGAAGATGTCCAGGAAGGCGTTAGTTTTCATTTGGGAAAACAAAATTGGGAAGAACTTATCAAGATAGGCACACCTGCTGCCGGACCTCTTGCTGCAAGATTGGAAAAATTGTACAACGAGGAAGAAGAGCTCAAGTCGATAATTGCTGCTTTGGGGAAAATCGGTGACCCGATCGCCGTCCCGGCAGTAGCTAAAAAATTGAGGCATTTTAACGGATACGTAATGGAATATGCCGCAAAAGCGCTGGGGGAAATAGGAAATCCGGCCGCAATTCCCGCACTCCTGAAGACATTGGATAACATAAACACCAATATTCGGCAGGCTGCCTTTAACGCGCTCTGCAAAATATGCGAAGAGCATCCCGATTCACTTATTGAACTGCTAAACGAGGCGATTAAAAAAAGAGATAACGTAAAAATAGAAAAGCTGGAATCCATACTCAGCAAGGCCGCCCCTGACGAATTGAGGGAATTCAAGCTCGAAAAGGCAAAAACGGAACTTCTTCCAAAAATTAAAAAGTGGCTTCCGTTGATCCTTGGATCGCTTGGCGTAGCATTTTTTGTGTTCATGGTTATATATGTTTTTTACTCCATCCGGTTTTCAAAATATTCCGGAACCATGCTTAAAGCAATGGTGGACCTTAAAAGCGATAAACCGGAAGTTCGCAAGGAAGCCGCAAAAGCCCTTGGCCAGACGAAAGACAAAAGAGCTATAAAGCCTTTGGTAAAAGCGCTATCTGATATAGATGAAAAGGTCCGCGCGGAAGCCGCAAAAGCGCTCGGCAATATAGGAGATAAAAAAGCGGTAGAGCCTCTACTGGAAAGAATAACAAAGAATAAGGATAAGAACAGCTGGGTCTGCAAGGAAATAGTAGTGGCCCTTGAAAAAATAGGCGATTCCCGTGCGATAAAACCCCTTATCAAGTTCAACGAGCAGCTAAACTGGGCGAATACTAAGCTGCCCAAAAACGTGACCTACGAAGACGTCGCCGCGGCGCATGAAGCGGTCATACACGCCCTTGGGGAGATGGG
>JBAROI010000143.1:0-17907 GCA_049642015.1 Candidatus Omnitrophota bacterium
GGGTAAAAGGACATGTTGTTCAGGTCCGAGAGCCGCATATCGCTTTTTATCGTTTCAAGCGCTTTCATAAGGTCAACTCTAAGGTGAGTGCGCTCCTGCTCACTGACCCACGCCTGGCGCGTGAACAGCCAGGCGGACAGGATCGCCCCGATAATTATCAGGATGGTCGCAGCGGAGAATACAACCTCTATGAACGTAAAACCTTTGTTGTTTTTAAGGAATTTTCTCATTTCGTCCTTCTTTATTGTTCTGCATCCGAAAATAGCGTCTCCATTACGACCGGCTGGCCCAAATAGGTGGGTGGGTCATCAATAGTGCCGTCTATATTTATTTTTACTTTCTTCACGGTGACCTTGACCTTGGAAAGAGAAGGATTGCCGCCAAAGTCCGTATCGACCTCCGTTGTCCTGACATACAATCCGTCCGCGGCCATGTTTCCGCTTGTATCCACACGCACGTCCGTCTCCACGGCCGAAGGGGCCTGGTCAAAGCCCAGTCTTTTCAGGAGGTCTATGCGCCTCTGGCCTATATACGTGGCGGTGTAGGTCTGGTCTATGCGCCTGGCGAACACTGAACTCTGAACCACGGTGGCGACCAAAGAAAGAACGATCACAGCCACCAAAGCTGCGGCCACGACCGTTTCCACAAGCGTCATCCCTTTCGGGTTATGTAAAAAATTCTTCATGATCCCCCCGCTACTGATTCCAGCTTAAAACTCCGAAAGACTGCCCCTCTTCTTCCTGGCCCATGTCGAGCGGCCAGGTTTCAAGGTAGTTATAGTCAATGAGAACAAGGAAGTTCCACAGGTATATATCTCTTCCGGCCATTATTATGCCGTTTACGTCAATATCGGCTCCCACTTCGGTTGCGATAATATCACGCGCCGCGTAAATAAGAGCTTCCTCCACGGCAAGCCTGCCTCTAACCTTTATATCCTTTTTACGCGCAACTATGACATTTCTGTATCCCGCTTTCACCTGAGTAAGCGTGCCGTCTACAACAATCCTCCTGGCTACTATCCCCCCGTTAAGAGTGCAGTTCCCGTAGAAGGAAGCTAGTCCATCCACGTAAACAACGCCGTTAGCAGGCGAAAGCGTCTGATCGGTGAATGTTGTACTGACGTCATAATAATCACCGCTCTCTTCAGCGGCCTTTTCATAAGCCTTATGGTCAAACACAGGAAAAAACACTATATCGGCACCCTCTTCAACTGCAGAATCCTCGCTGTTAAGGCCATTAATAACTACATGGCTGTCCTGCCAGTCGGCTTCATTGTGGCGGTTCCCGCGCCACACCTCGTTGCAGGCTGAAACGTCCCCCGTGACTGTAAGCCATCCTATAAAAGGATCAGAACCCAGGTTAACATTGTGATTGCCATGAATATTACCCGTTATTGCCGCAGCAGCAATAAAAGAATTGATCCAGACATCATTACCGGAACTGGTTACGTAATAAAGAGCCGAGGGAGTAAGGTCTTCCATTTCAATGGAGGTAGCTTCCGTGATGCCTCCAACAATTCCCTCACAAGTTGCCAGATACCTGCCGCTGCTTTCGGAAAATACAACGCTATAGGAGCCTGTATCCATTGTTCCATTAAAATCGGCGCGCGAGCCGAAACCATCAAGTTTGAGCTTTGCCATCGCGTGATTAACGCCTGCTTCGGCCATATACCTCGCCTGGGCCTTGGACTTCACTTTCGTAACCAGCTGTACATCCTGCTGAAGCATATTGCCCAAAAACACCGTGCTCATGACCATCAGAAGCACAAAAGCCATGGCAACGATAAGGACTATTCCCTTTTGGTTACGCATTTTACCTCCCCGTGTTCCTGGGTGCAACTTCCACGGAACCTTCTTCGGTTACTGTCCGCTCCTGAACATCTGTGGTAAATTTAATATACACGTTAAGAGTTTTTACAATATCCTGCCCGTCTATTATCACCTTAGCCTGCCCATAATTCGTGTCTCTGGAAATATACCCGCTTATAACACAGATCCTTTCATCCCCCGGCCAGTCTATTTCAGCATCGTCAAACCAGGTAGAGTAAGCCCCTGTTATAAGATATTCGCCTGAATCCTGCGGAAAAAGATAATCCGACCCAAGGCCCAGCTGCGTATCAACATAATCGGCACTATTCAAGGTAAGTGTAGGGCATGTCCAGAAAGGCTCACTTGAAAGTTCGGCATAATACTGGACGTATCTTCCTGTGCCTATTGCGAGTGAGCCCGGGTTAGAAGTTGAGCCTGATATTGAATCCCAAAGCGGCGCTCCCGCCATAAACTGATCATCGGATGACCTTGCTTTCATATTTATTTCAGTCCCGGTAGGATCATCTTCCGACCATTTTATCTGGTTATACACGGGGTCATCTTTTCTTGTATCAAAAATGTCCGACTCCAGAGTCCCCGTTTTACTCCACACATCGATAGCTGTAGCAGCGAAAATATTTGAAGTAGTGTTAAAAATATATGTACCTCCACTCCAAACAGGTGTGCCGGCAGCCTGAAGTAAATTATTAAAGGGTATACTGTCTATATAGTAAGTATGCGTTGTTCCTCCTGAATCGTTCCAATACCTGATGTCGTTCAGCAAGGAATCGAAAGTCCATCCTGTAGGCCAGGTGGTTGCCGCAAGATCCGGAACACAGAAAGTTATAAAATAATCGTAAGGGTTTCCTACAGAATCCTCCAATTCGAGAGGAAATTCTGTCCACTCGCTCCAAACTTCGCCGTTTGCAGGAATAAAAACATAAGGCACTATGTCCTCAGTATCAGTATCTGAGTCCATGTCATAAGTATCTTTGAAAAAAAGCTGCTGGTGCCGGTGGTATTCATCAATGGTAAGCCCGCCAGTCGACTGGTTCGCCAGGCCGTCTTCGCCGCTTGTTCCGTTCCTTCTGGTTATGTATGCAGTAGCAATCTGAAAAGGATTTACTGAAGAAGCCTTAAACTTCACTCTGACCGAGTCACCCCTAAGACCAATATAGGTATTGGGAATAATAGTCCTTATTGTCTGGGGGTAAGTGGTCATATTCGTATCGCGTCCGTCTGTGTTTGAGTCACCTGTCTGGTAAAACGGCTGCCAAGATAATTGCTCTTTACCTGCGTCCCTGTCTTCCGGCATCTCCAGCTTCATATACACCCCGGCTTCGGCTTCAGTTACATTGTCCGGAAGACTGTTTAAAAAAACCGAATCCCTCCAAAGGTCGTAATAGTCGGTAAATTCGATCCAGTCGCCTACGCCGGCGCCTTTAAATCTTACATACTCCTCGTTACTCCACCTGGAAGCGCTTCCAATAACATAATCCTCTCCGCTTGTAGTAAGAGATCCCGTAGGCGCAAAAGAAGTAGTGTAATACTCTGCCTGACGACTGCACCCCGAAGGCTCTATTTTTATGTAATCTATTCCGAGACGGTAATTAGTTGCGCTATCGTTTTTTCCTGTGACCTCAAAACGTATCGTATGGTCGCCGGCAGCGAGCTTTGCCCAGCCGAAAACCACCTTGCCTACTCTTACCGCAGCACCACCGGTATCGTCAAAAAAATCGATTATAGCCGCAAGAGGTGTAATTTCAAAAGTATCTAAATCTTTAAGTAATATTTGCGTAGAGTGGCTCTCTGGGTCAAGACCAAGACCAGCACCGTCTCCATCAGTTACGACCTTTACAAGCTGCGTATATCTCTCGTTATGATCCAGGGTATTGTCCCGCGGGCTTATGACCGTCCGCCTGAGCTGATTCTCGTCCGTGGTAAAAACATGATAGATGATGGTCCTGTCCCATATGATGTCGCCGAAAGCGTTCAAGGGATACATCCCGTTGGCATCCACATCGGCGCGCGGAAGGCTTACGGCTGTTTTAGTTTCGCTACCGCTTGGGTAAAAAGACATGAAAGTGGCGCTTGAGAGGCGTATATCTTCTTTTACGGTTTCCAGTCCTTCCAGAAGATTGACTCTTAAGTACGTGCGGCTCCCTTCGGTTTTCCATGTCTGGTAGGTGAATATCCACGTCATGAGGATGACCCCCATTACAAGCACGCTGATCGACGCGGCGACCAAAAGCTCCACAAATGTCAGGCCTTTTTTATTGCGTAAAAACTTTTTCATGGCTTTCTCCGCTTCTTAATAATCCCAGCTTATGATTTCGAACTGCTTGCCTTCAGGCTCTTCTTCCATATCGCTCGGGTACGTATTTATGTAATCATAGGTCACGTATGTCAAAAAACTCCACATATCGATATTCCTTCTGGCCAACATCACCCCGTTAACATTGAAATCGGCAAACCCGCTAAGAGCGATAATATCCCTGGAAGCGAATATAAGAGCTTCCTGGGTATAAAGCCGGTCCAGGACGCCTACGTCACCGGCACGGGCTACGATTATGTTCCTTTCACCGGATTTGTACTGGCTCAGATCCCCTTCTACCCTTATGTTGTCCGCAACGATCCCTCCGTAAAGGTCACAGTTCCCGGTAAAAGTAGCGTCTCCGTCAACGAAAACTATACCGTTACCCGGGGATAAAGTCACGCTGTCAAAAACCTGGGAAGTATCATAGTAATCACCCGACTCCTGGGCTTCTTCCCTGTATCTCTCGTAATTGAAACTCGGGAACGTTATGCCCCTTGCCCCTTCCTCGTACGTGGCGCTCTCTCCGGAAATACCGTTAATTACAACATTTTGGTCGAAGTCATCCGATTCTTTGTATTTTGCACCCAGTTTGACGATCCCTTTAGCGGAAACCGAGCCGGTCACCGTCAAGGATGAAAAAAAACGCCTGGCGCTCAGATAAACATCATTATTAGCGTGAATGCCGCCTCTTATTACCGCCACGGCCAGCGAAGCAAATAAGCTGTAGTTATTTCCCGCGCCTGAGGCAAAATTCAAGGCCGTGGGCGTCAAGGGGACTACTTCCACGATTATCGTTCTGGTCACGCCCCTGGTTGCCCCTAAAGACGTGAGAGTATATCTGCCCGCAGTCTCGGAATACGTTACCGTATAAGTTCCGGTATCCAAAGTCCCTTGAAAATCTTCCCTCGCGTCAAAGCCGTCCTTCTGCAGCCTTGCAAAAGCATGGTTTATGCCTGCCCTGGCGACATAGGAAGCCTGCTCTATAAGCACGACCCTTTGCACAAGATTAACGTCCTGCTTCATCATGTTTCCCAAATATAAGACGCTCATGATCATCAGCGAGACAAAAGCCAACACTATCACCATGATCTCCCCACTTTTGTCTTTTAGCGTCCTGTAAATTTTTTTCATAAAACCCGATGCTTAGCGCCTCTTACTTACCGGTATTGCTTGGCTCGACCTCTATGGAACTTTTTTCAGTAATTACCTGCTCCTGGACTTCTCTTGAAACGCTCATATCAACACCTAAAACCCTTACCAGGTCCCTCCCGTCGAGCGAAACCTTGGCCTGGCCGTAATTGTCGCTCCTGGCCAGATAACCGCTTATAACGCATATCCGGTCATCTTTCGGCCAGTCTATCTCGACATCGTCTATCCAGGTCGAATACATCGCCGTTACCAGATAATCGCCGTTGTCTTTCGGGAATTCCCAACCGCTAAGGCTCAGCTGAGCATCGACATAGTCCGCATAAGAAAGAACCCGGGCGGGCGCTTCCCAAAAAGGTTCAGCTGAAAGTTCGGCAAGAAACTGGAGATAACGTCCCGAGCCGATACTTAAAGAATGCGGATTCGCGACCGAGCCCGTGACGGTATCCCAATCGGGCGCCGTATCCATGTATTTATCGTCGGATGAGCGGGCTTTTAGCAGGGCTTCCGTCCTTTCGGGATTATATTCCGACCACTTTATCTTATTATAAGTAGGGTTTTCTTTTCCCGTATCGAATATGTCAGATTCCACAGTCCCGTGTTTGCTCCATGCATCGACCTCTGCAACATAACAAATAAAATCGTCAGTATTTCCCACGGTGTAACCCGCGAGAGTCCAGTCCGGCGTACCGGCAAGCCGTTTAAGGATGTTGATATCGGAACCCACATCGTCGTATTCAACATAGTAAGTGTGGATAGAAGTTCCCATAAAATCCTGCCAGTACTTTAAGTCGTTTGCGCCGGCATCAAAGGTCCACCCGATCGGCCAGGTGCTTGCCGTCAGGTCCGGGATGCAAAAGGTCACAAAATATTCGACGGACGTGCCGTTCTCCTTCAAGATCAAGGGAAAAGCTGTCCATTCACTCCATATTTCAGAGTCCACGGGTATCCAGGCCTCTGGAAGGATCTCATCCGTATCACCATTGTTATTGCCATCGTAAACATCCTTGAAAAAAAGCTGCTGGTGCCGGTGGTATTCCTCGATCGCACGCCCCGTGGCTGACAGGTTTTCCAGGCCATCCATCCCGCTCACCCCGTTCCTCCTTGTAATATACGCACCTTCGATCTTCAGGGGATTGGCGGAAGAAGATACAAATCTCATCCTGACCCCGTCCGCTTCTTTATCTATATAATCGTTGCCGATCACGGTCCGCAAGGTTATAGGGTAAGAACCGACCGTTAGGTTTAGCCTTCCGTCGGTCCCGGCTGTTTGCGCATACCCGGTCTGGGTATATGCAAACCATGATGATGCCTTTACTTCCGCTTTTCTGTCTTCGGGCAGTTCGAGCATCGCCCTGTCGCCGTTAACGTCGCTTTCATCGTCGTAAAGAAAGACATTATTCAAGGTGGAAGCAGCAAAAGATGACTCCCTTAAAACATCATAATAGTCGGTAAACTCTATGTAGTCGCCGACGCCAATACCCCTGAATCTTAAATAATTTTTGTTGCCCCACCTCTTCGCATGACCTGCGACTATAGTTTCGCCGCTTGTCGTGACCGCGCCGGAAGGAGCGAACGACGAATAATAATACTCAGCCTCCCTGTAGCCCCCGGAAGGTTCCATCTGGAGACTATCTATGCCTACGCGGTAATTTGTCGCGTTTTCATTCTTGCCGGTCACCTCAAAACGCAACGTGTGTTCGCCCGGCTCGATCCGCGCCCATCCAAAAATGACTTTGCCTGTCCTTTGCGTCGTGGTGTCATTCAAGTAGAAATCAATAATGAACGGTAGCGCCTTTATCCCGAAACTGTCAAGGTTCTCACAAAAAACCATGTCAGTCGTGGATCCTATGTCTCCGGTCCCGGAAGCAGCAACGCTCTCCAGCTGAGTATAGCGCTCGTCGCGTGTCATGGTATTGTCCCTGGGGTCATAAACCGTCCGGCGCAGGGTCTTGTTCCCTTCGCCATCGGTAAAAACGTGATAAATTATCGTTTTGTCCCACTCTATTTCGTCGAATTCGTTCAGCGTATAAAAACCGCTCTCGTTGGCTTCAGCCGCGGGCATGCTTATCGCGGTATAGGTATCGGCACCCGCCGGGTAGAACGACATGTAAGTCGCGCTCGACTTCTCGATGTCCCTTTTTATCGTTTCATTCGCTTTCAAAAGATCGACCCGGGCGTGGACCCGCTTTTCTTCCCTTATCCACGTCCTGTACGCAAAAAGCCACGCAGAAAGTATCGTCGCGATTATGATCGCTGCCACCATGGCGGAGACCATAAGTTCCGTGATCGTAAGTCCCCTGGCGTCCCGCAAAACGTTCTTCATACTATTCGACATCCGCAAATAAAGTTTCTATCACCGCGGGAGCGCCGTACTTTTCTTCTTCCACGACCTTGTCCACGCTTACCTTGACCTTGATCAAATACGGATTGTCATCATAATCTTCCGTGATCTCCGTTGTCCGTATATATGTGCCGGCGGCGTCAAGGTCACCGTTCGAGTCTATCCGGACGTCCGTTTCCGAAGCCCTGCCCGCCAGGTCGCCTACAAGGTAACGCTTAAGGTCGTCCATGCGCTTTTTCGCAAGGTTGTTGGAAGTGTATACCTGGTCAATGCGCCTGGAAAACACCGAACTTTGCGCGATAGTCGCAACGACCGAGACAACGACGATACCGAGTATCGCCGCCGACACGACAACTTCCACTAAAGTCATTCCTTTCTTATCGCCGATCTTCATAGCTTACTCCTTATTTCAGGATTCAGAATTCAGGAGTCAGGATTCAGTAAAAACTTAATTCTGATTCCTGAATCCTTATTCCTTATTCCTGAATCCTTACTCCTAGCTTAATGTTCGTTAATTATTACGTCTTCGATATGCATCGAGCGGTCTTCTTTAAGCTCTATCTTACACCTGTACTTGCGCTGTATATCGCTCAGCATCCTCGCCTGGTCCGATACCATTGCGACATGGATATCAGGATGCGATATGACGCTTATGTGCTTATGTTTCTTTTCGCTGCGGTCAAGCATCCTGTCCAGGTTCCTTACGATCTCGATCGCGATCGTCTCCACGCTCTTTATCTTTCCCTTGCCGCCGCAATAAGGGCAGTCCACGTAGGAAGTGCTCTCAAGGCTCTTGTGCATCCGCTGGCGCGTCATCTCGACGATCCCGAACTGTGAGATGGCGCGCAGGTTCAGGCGCGCTTTATCGTCACGCAGCTCATGCTGGAGCTGTTGAAATACCTTTTCCCGATGGCTCCTAATCTCCATATCGATAAAATCAATTATGATGATCCCACCCATGTCCCTTAGTTTTAACTGCCTCGCTACCTCTTCCGCCGCCTCCATGTTTGTCTTAAAAGTAGTCTCTTCAAGGCTCTTTTTACCCACAAAACTTCCGGTATTTACGTCGATCGCCACAAGACCCTCGGTCTGTTCAATAACAAGGTTCCCTCCGCTTTTCAGGCTTACTTTTCTCTCAAAGATCTCATCGATCCTCTTTTCAAGATCGTGCTTCTGGAAAAGCGGCATGCGCCCCGAATAGAGCTTGACCTTCTTTCTCAGTGAAGGCATGAAGGATTTCAGGAATTTCATTATGCGGGCGTATTCGTCTTTTGAATCGACGACAAGCTGCTTGACGTCCTCTGTAAAGACGTCCCTGATCATTCTCAAGACAATGCCGTATTCCTCGTAGACCGTCACGGGCGCTTTCTGCTTTTCGGTCCTGGTCTTTACCTTTTCCCACAACCCCATCAAATACCTGAGCTCGCCCTGAAGTTCTTTCTCTGTACGCTTTTCAGCGACCGTCCTCACGATGCATCCCATCTTTTCCGGAAACTTGATCTTGCTTATAATGGCGCGTATTCGCTTTCTTTCTTCTTTGTCGCTTATACGGCGCGATACCCCGACGCCCTCATCATGGGGAGTAAGGACCAGGTACCTGCCGGGCAGACTGATGTAAGTCGTAAGGCGCGGCCCTTTCGTCCCTATGGCCTCCTTTACGACCTGGACCATCATTTCCTCTCCCGTTTTCAGGATATCTTTTATCTTGACCGGGCCTTTTTTCGGAGCTGTCTTGAATGTCGCCTCGTCCTCCTCGGGTAGTATTTCTTTAAGAACTGAACTTTTATCAATGACGTCGCTTACGTGGAGAAAACCGTTTTTAGCCATACCGATATCTACAAAAGCGGCCTCAATGCCGGGGATAATGGAACTTACGCGCCCCTTATAGATGCTGCCCGCGTAATGCTCAAGGCTTTCCCTCTCCATGAAAAAGTCCACCATCTTCCCGTCTTCAAGTATCGCTACCCTTTTCTCGGCCGGCCCTACGTTGATCAATATCTCCCTGCCCGTCTTTTCCCTTGTTTTTCCGCTTCTTCTTCTCATATGTCACCCTCTCTTGTTTATTTTCAGAATTCTTATCCCTACCGGCAGTTCTTTGTTAAGCGTCTTTTGAAGTTCTTCGCCTCCCCTATCCCCATCGAGCCAGAACGACATCTCTTCGGAGCCGCTTTCCACGCCTACTTTCAGCGCCTTAGGCATACTGATCTTCACGCGGGGCGTAAATCCTTCGGTCAAGATAAACGGCAGATCCGACCGGCGCACAGCTCTGCGAAAAAGGGCCATAAGGTCAAGGTGTGAGATATAAACCATGCTGCCTTTTTTCTCATACGTCGCGTCGTATCTTGTACTGGATCTGTTTACCATGTTTTAGAAGACAGAGGACGGAGGAGGAGGAACGGAAAAATAATAAAAACTCTCCTGGGATATAATATCTACTTCTCTGCCTCTTTATTTTTTCTTTTTCCTGAAGTCTAAAAAGGGCATACGCGCCTTCTTTACCTCCTCAACAGGTCCGGCAGTTGAGGGCATGGCAATCGTGTGCTCGGTAACCTTGACCGCGCCTGCTTTCACTATAGGCGCCTGTGGATAATATTTGTTATATTGGTCTATCGAATTAGAATCGATTATCGAGTCACTCGGGTCTTTCACCAGGTGGACCGTAACAAAAAACACCACTTCCGTCTTATCGACATTATCCTGTTCGTACTTGAAAAGGCCCCCGACACCAGGTATCCCCCCGAACAGATCGCCGAGGATCGGGAATTTATGCTCCTGTTTCGTCACCGTCTCCGTTATGAGGCCTCCTATGAATATGGTCTGCGCGTCCCTGACCATTATTTGCGTTTCGGCGCGCCGCGTGTTGTAGGTCATTGCCACGGTATTATCAGCGCCGCTGACTTCCAACTCCGAAAACGTGAGGTTGCTGGATACCTCCGGTTTGAGGTTGACGGAAATTTCCCCTTTCTCGTTAACGTGAGGAGTAACTTCAAGGATAACACCGACCTCCCTCGGAGTTGTTTCAAACTCCACCGTAACCGTGTTCGCGGTATCGGAAGCCTTCGATTCTTTCTGAAGATAAACGTTCTGGACGACCTTGATGGTCGCCGTCTGGTTGTTTAGCGTGGTTATCCTGGGACTTGACAGTATATTCGTGTCATCTCTTTCGTCTATCAATCTTAGAACCGCCTCGAACTGGCTAAAGTCAAGCGTCCCGTACAAGAAAGTCGCACCTGCTGTCGGGGCCGTGATCGGACTGACAAGGCCGGAAGTGCCGACTCCTTCCGTATAATGCGGAAAGCTCCAGATATCATCTACGCCTTCGAGGTTCGACGTCGGAAAAAAGCGCCTCTGCAACTCACCGTCAATACCCCTGAGAAGCCCGTTATTCATAAACGGGAACGTTGTCGGCCTTTTGGCGCCGGAAACCGATATAACGGTATTCCAGTCCACACCGAACTGGTCGTTCCTGTCCAGCGTCACCTCGATGACTTTCGCTTCAAGCATGATCTGCGGAGTTTTTTTGTCTATCTTAGCCACCATGTCTTTTATTGTGCCGATCCTCGCCGGGATGGCCGTAACGACGATCGCGTTGGCACTCGGAAGAAACGTGGCTTTTTCGCCGGATTTTTCAACGATCACGGACTTGATCGCCTCTATGAGCTGCGATACACTCTGCTCCGTGCCCTCTGTGTCCTGAATAACGTAATTTAAGGGAATAACCTCGGTAATAGGCTCTTCGGTCTGCAGTCTTCCCTTGGGCATTACCCTTATTATGCCCTTCTCCGCGGAATAAGCGAAACCGTAGTTTCTCGTAACGATATCGAGAGCAACTTCCCAGGGCTTATCCCTGAGTCGCATCGTCACGTTACCTTCAACGCCCGGGGAGGGAACAATATCAACACCGCTGACCTCGGACAGGTAGTGCAGGACGGTCTTGATCTCTACGTCCTTGAAGTTCACGGTCACATTTCCCGGCATGGGCAAAGGCGGCGCTACCACCCCTTCTGCGGGCTCGGTTTTCACGGCCGCAGGCGCGGCCGTAGCGGCCTCCATCTGACAAAGGCCCTCCGTGCAAAGCATCGAACTTGCAAAAAAGACCGCAATAAGCATTGATAAAATTTTTACTTTCAGATCAAATTTTCGAATATTCATCAATCCTCCTTTTACTCGTATAATTTCAAATAAAATCTCTCTTCGTCTATTTTTATCATCACAATGTTATCGCCTATCGCTTCGATGAACAGCCGCTCGATCCTCTGTCCCTCCTGCATGAGCTCGCCGTTAATGACAACGCCACGCTTGCCGTTAGGGCCCGTCACAATACCCTGAAGGGACACATCGTCTATGGTAAGGATGCCCCGCGCGCCACTGACCGAACTCAATTCCGAAATACCGATAAGCGGCACAAACGGGTCCCTGCGCCCGAGCGATTCGTACTCAAAGGCGTAAGAGTCCATAGAAATGCCGCTGGCCAGCAATATCATTATCCAGCTTAAAAGAATTCTTTTTTTAATCCACCACCGACACATAGCTACCCAGCTCCATCCTGATGTTATGCATCCTGGGAAAATTACTGTCATATTGTATACGCAAATTGTTTATATTGGTAAAACGCTCTCCCTTTTCAAGATTGCTTACAAATTTCCCAAGTTGCTGATAGCCGCTTTTTGCCGTTATAAGAATCGGCATCTCACGGTAATACTCGACTTCTTTACCGTCAACCTTCACTGTCTTGAGGGAAGAAGGGGTCAGGCTTAATATCTTTACCCGCGATGTTTTGGCGATTCCGGAGATGCCCTCCAGGAATTCCGGTATCTCCTTCTCCTTCGGCAGGCGTTTGGTATAGCCTTCGTACTCTTTTCTGAGTTCATCCAGTTTTTTATCCATCGCCGTCTGGCGTTTAACGCGCACATTAAGCTGTTCGATCTTCGTGTTAAGGTCGTTGACTACCCTTGAGGCCTTGGAAAGACCCCCGAACTTGGGAACCAGAATAAAAGTGAGATACAGCGCCGCTATCACGCCCGTCACTCCCAGTATGATGTACATCCTGTTCTGTTCGTCGCTGACAAACTCTTTTGCCTTGTCTGTGTATATTTTAAGCTGCTCTTTGGGGTCCATTATCGCCTCTTCTTCTTTTTCTTTGCACCTGTCACCTTTGTTCCCGTGGGCTTAGCGGCGGGCTTTTCAGTTTTAAACTTGCAGACCAGCTTGAACATCATGACCTCTTCGCCGGAAATAACATAGTTGCGTATGTCTTCCAGTTCTATTTCGTCAAAATAATCCGAAAAATCCTTGACCTTTTTCAGGCTTTCCATGAATCTTCCCACGGTCGGCAGCGCGGTTTCGCTCCTCCCGACCGCGTATCCCATGAGGTCCAGCGACAGGGGCGTGCCCTTCTCCCGGTCCAATTTCTTTCCGCTGGTTTGGAACTTCAATTTGAACTCTGACAGCCACACGTTCGGTATCATGGCCTGATTCAGTCCGCTTAAGAGGCGTGCCCAACTAAGGCCGGGCTTCGCGATCTTTCTTATGGCTTCTACCCTCTTCTGGAGGCTGTTCAGCTCATTGAAGAAGTCATCGGTCTTCTCTTTCTGGGGCTTCATCTGGTTCCAGTTATTCGTAAGTTTTTTAGACAAGTCACGATTATTCCTTATGAGGAAAATCAAAAGCAGATGTGTAACGATCATCAGGCTCACCACGCCGATGCATATCGGTATGACCGGGATGGTAGGCATAGCGGCGGCCTTTTTTTTCTTCTTCCTTAGTTCTTTTGGCAGTAAATTGAGTTCTATCATTTTTCGCCGTTCGCAATTAGTCCCTGAGTGCGAGACCTATGCTGACCGCAAGCTGCGGGCTGACCGAATCTATAACTTCAAGTGAAAGGTTTTCCGCGACACTTAATCCTTTCGCGGGGTTCCACCTTTCCACCTTCAGCCCCGATTTTGTTTCAAAATATTCCATAACTCCTTCCTGAAAGAGCATGCCCCCGGAACAATAAAGATTGCTGACTGACGTGTTGTATCTGTTCTCGAAATATCCGAAGGAAAGCTGCATCTCCCTCATGATCTCTTCAAGGATGGTAAAACTGGACTGCCGGACTCTTTCCCGGCTTACTTCGTCCGCGTTCACTTTTAATTCCTCCGCCTTCTCCAGGGGCACGCCCATATCTTTGGATATGGCCTTAGCGATATCCTTTCCGCCTATCTGTATCTGCCTCATAAAGCACGGCTGGGAACCTATCGATATGAGTACATTGGATTCCGAATGGCCGAAATCAAAAAAAGCGTTACCTTTCTCCTCGACCGGGCCGGAGGCCAAAAAGGCGTTAAAAATGGCAAACGAAACTATATCCATAACGCCCACATCGATCCCCATTTTATCCAGTAAATTCACGCGAGATTCGACAAGGTCCCGTTTCGCGGCCGCTATGAGCACTCTCATCTGTCCCGCCTCTTCAGCGTCACCCAGAATGAGAAAATCTATCACTACTTCGTTAATATTGAAGGGAATGTACTTTTCAGCCTCGTAGCCCAGGGCGCTCTCCAGCTGGTCCTTGTTCATCCTCGGCATGTCCACAAAGCGTACTATCACGCTCGGGCCCGATATGGCGAGATTGACTTCGTCCGGATGCAGGTCTATCTCATCGAAAGCCTCCTGCACAAGCCGCTCGGTATCTGTTGATTTAGCGTCCGGGGGGATTTTTTTGATGTTGTAGCCGGTGAGAATATTGCTTTCTTTTTCTTTTTTGATAGAGATGACTTTTATGGAATAAGTTCCGATATCAAGTCCTACTGATTCTTTGAATTTTTGGCCGAATTTTATCATATTTTGACGTTTCCCGCGTCTCTATATTATGACTGGAAATCAATCATATAATAAATAATATATTAAAGATTAGCACACGATATTGGAGTTGTCAAGCTGGCCTACCGCATCTTGCGGAGGAGCTCAATGGCGGGTTCGAACTCAGGATCGACCATGACTGCCCTGCGGAGCCATGTCTTTGCCTCTTTCTTCTGTCCGCTTACATAGAAGATATACCCGAGGTTATACTGTGCCACGGAACTTTCGGGATATAGCCGGGAGGCTTCCAGGTAAAGGAGCGCCCCGTTCCGGAGATCTCCCTTGCGGGTATAAGCCGTGCCGAGATTTATAAGCACATCAAGGTCATAAGGATTTATTTCTTTCGCCTTCTTTGCCGTTTCAAGGGTCTTCTCTGTATCGCCTGCCTGCGCATAGACCGTAACCAACAAAAGAAAAGCTTCGGAATAACCCGGATTGATCTCGATAGCGCGTTCCAGGAGCCTTATGCCCTCATCCTTGCGTTCCTTGACGAGCGCTACCAGCGCTAACCCCAGGTACCCATTGCAATAATCAGGATTTAAACTGACGGCTTTCCTGAAATCTCTCTCCGCTTCATCTACCTCGCCGGCAGCCAGGGTAAGCCTTCCCTTTAGATACCACGCGCGAGGGTCGCGTTCGTGGCCTTTGACGTATTCTTTCATGATGTAAAGCGTTTGGGCCTTCTTTCCATCCTTAAGATGCGCGACCGCTTTAAAATGCATGGCAGCGGCATCTTTTGCTGAAGAAGCAAGGACACGATCACTCAGGTCGACATCCGTCCGCCAGTAAATGTTCTCCCCTATTGTTTTTCCGGAATAGAAGAAAACCCCGAAGAATATTATAATAATGAACGTGATCCTTCCGGGGGCTTCCGCCTTTTCGCATAAACCTTTTATCGCAATTGCCAGGAAAAGAAATATTCCAAAACTTGCCAGATACATCCAATGCTCGGCAAGGACTTCAAAACGCCCAATGACAAAAACCAGGGGCAAAAGCGCTATCATAAAAAATCCGAGAGAAAATAATATGGTTTTCCGGTCGCGCTTTAGAAAAAGAAACGCAAGGACCACAAGCAGCCCCGCCAGGGCGAGAACCAGCAAGGGCGCCCCTGTTTCTGCCGCGCCTTTCCGGACCTGAAGGCCCAGGGGGATGATGCCGGCAGCGAAAAAATCTCCCGCCATGCGCAGATACTGTTGGAAATTATGTGCCAGCTCCTCCGGCCTGAATACTGACGAATATCTCGCTCCTAACGCCAGGCGATGCAGGCCCAGATAGATACCCGCCGTAAGAAAATAAGGAAGGTGCCTGGTTATTTTGATCTTCTCTTCCCCCTTTAAGACCGTCGCGTCCATAAAGAGGATCAATAAAGGAAAGATGACAGCCGCTTCCTTGCTCAAGAGCGAAAGGACCATTGAAGCTACGCTTGCCGCCAAAAAGAGAGGATCCTTCTTTTCCCTGAAGAGGATGAAAAATATCATGCACAAAGATCCGAAGAAGAAAAACAAAAGATCGGTTCTGCTTGAAATGTACGAAACCGCCGCCACCTGCGCCGGATGGACCGTAAAAAAAAGAGCCACAAGAAAAGCTACCGCTTTTTCCCGGGTTATTCGCTCGGCAAGAAGAAAAACCAGAATACCGTTCATGAAATGCAGTAGAACGCTTGAAAAATGAAAAACGAACGGGTCCATCCCCCCTAAGCGGTAATCCAAAGCATAGCTCAATATCTGGAGGGGGCGATAATATATGGTGTAAGTAAAATTGGAATTTACGATATCCTGTTTAAAGATCTGGAAAGAATATAAAGGGGCTCTGATGAGAGGATTTCGCAGGATAATGTACTCGTCGTCCCAAACAAACCCGGCGTTAAGAACGGCACTGTAGCAGATCAAAACCGCCACGAGAAGTAGCAGCACAATAATAAGATTTTCGCGGGTTTCGGTACGCATTTGTAATATAATTTATCATGTAAGATAGCAAAAAACAAGTTAATGGTGCCAGATCTTTGACTTTGGCCCGACAGATGGTAGAATAGACCCATGCGCCTCACAAAGAACAAAATATATCTTCTTTTGGGCTTTGTTGTCCTTTCCGTACTGTTTATTTACCTGCGCCTTAAAAATCTTAATCATCCTCTCATGTGGGATGAGGCGTGGAACATCTTATCGCTAAGGTCTTATGTCCTGAACGCCGTAAAGGACCCTTTTTACTGGTTCTACCGCTTTCATCCTCCGCTTTACATGATCTTCGCAAGACTTCTCCACCCGTTCAAAAGCGGTTTTGACGCGCGGCTGGAACTGCTTTCGCTCTTTTTCGCTTACGCGACGTTTCTTGCCATGTATCTTTTGAGCGCCAGGATGGGCGGCTGGAAATACGCCTGGTTCAGCGGACTGTTCCTGAGCATCATGCCTGCTTCGATCGGCTATGACACCTGGATAAAAAGAGACGGCCTGGCTTCGGCCTTCGGATATTTTTCCATCTTACTCTTGCTGAAAAGAAAATACTTCTGGTGCGGAGTTCTTCTTGCCCTGTCACTTTTAAGCAAGGAAAATGGACTGTTCTTTGTCTTGTCGTCCCTGGTGCTTGTCTTTATGCTTGGGGAAAAAAGGCCTTTCAGGAAGATTATTATATTACTTCTAACGGTATTCGCCCTGAGTTCCTGGTGGTACTTATTTTTCAGCGAAATGACGACACACGGACCGCGCTTTTTCTTCTCGCAGCAGGAATACAGCATATTATGGGCCAACTCACCGCTCTACTATTTTAAGAAACTTCTTCCCGACGCGGGGCCGGGGATGCTTTTCTTCCTTGTCATCGGAACAGCCTGTATCATATACCAGAGTTTTCAGAAAAAAGAGCTTCTCAAACTTACCCCGCTTGTGATCGCCGCGTGCGTATACATTCCTATCTCTTTGGCGTTCACACTCAAAGCGCCGTGGCTCTTTCTGCCCGCTGTTCCGGCGCTTGCCATGATCGCCGGCGGAGGGGCAACGTATCTGTTCGATAGATCAAGGAAACTGCGCTTACTCCTGCCGGTATTGTATATCCCGCTTGTCGTCGCGGTCTTCTCCGGAGGCTCTTTCTCCTACGCCGGATATCACGCGGAAACGTACCCGAACGGCTGGCCCGGGGCGGTTTCTTCAAAAAAACTCGCCGAATACCTCAACGCGCACATGAAAAAAGAAGACCGGCTGATGATCACCGATTTCTCCTACTGGCAGATGCCCTACTGTCCGGTGTTCCTTTATTACTCGGTGCCGCATCATGTGAAGTGGATAAAGGGGAGCGACGAGGCGAAGAGCGTCTTGAAAGAAGCCTTGGAAAACAAGACCACATGGGTCGTGGTCATCGGTTCTCCCGACCCGAAAACCAATCCCGCCAAACTCATAAACGGCCTTAAGAAGTCACTCGGCGATCCCAAAACCGTCGGCTGGTCCTACGTCTGGCACCTC
>JBAROI010000168.1:0-5074 GCA_049642015.1 Candidatus Omnitrophota bacterium
CGTGTTTCTGTTCAACATCCACAAGAGGCTGAAAATCTATAGCCTTGTCTCGAGAATGATCTATCGCCTGGCCCTGAGAACTTAAGGCAAAAATAAAAAGGAGTAACGTAAGTAATGTTATAGCGCGTAAATTATATATTAATAATCTCATAGGACAGTTATACTATTATATAAATATAGCTGGTTTATTGCTGGTAGTCAAGGTTAGCTGCTGATAATGCTTGATAAGGGTTCAGGAGCCGGAGGGCAGAAGGCAGACGTTTTTCTATGGCCTGTCTTCTGTCCTCTAGGACCTGCGGGCGAGATCATTGATGCAGTTCAGGTCGTTGGCCATCCGAAGACGACCAATGCCATCAACGCCAGTCCAACGCAAAGGTCCCTCAGATTGCCACATGCGCTCCATAAGTACATCATGCCGCCCAATATTACAATACCCGCGATCACGCCTACACATATCATGAGCGACTTCATCTTCCACCTCTCTTTCTTAAAAATTTTAAAGATCGAAACTCTCACAGCCTAAAAATAAAAAAACCCAACTGTCGAAAGTTGGGTTTGTGATCTAGCGGCCAAGGCTTATAATTGGCTCACTTTAAAGTGTAGCACATGATCCGCAAAAAGCAAGCCATATGACTTTTTGTTACCTTAACCAATTATTCCTTATTTTCTTCTTCGGCTGGGGGCGTCGTAGGTTCCTCTGGCGGTGCGCTCTCTTCTGTTGACCCCGGCTCTTCTGTCGTGGGCTCCTCTGACGGTGCGCTCTCTTCTGTTGGCCCCGGCTCTTCCGCGGGCTGCGCAGAAGGCTGTTCGCCCTCCAGGCCCTTACGCGTAAGGGCGATCTTTTTCTGTATCCCGTCGATATGGATGACTTTCACTTTAACGGTATCGCTGACCTTAAAGATGTCTTCTATCCTCTGCGCGGGTTCAAGTCCGATCTCGGAAATATGGAGAAGCCCTTCAAGGTCCTTCTCCACTTCAACGAACAATCCGAAATTGGTAATATTGGTTATAACGCCGTCGCATACCGTGTCGACTTCGTACTTTTTGGCGATCTCATCCCATGGGTCAGGCGAAAGCTGTTTTACTCCCAGGGCTATCCGTTTGTTCTGTTCGTCGACGTTCAATATTATCGCCTCGGTTTCTTCGCCTTTTTTAAGCACCTCTTTGGGGTGAGTGATCCTTTTTGTCCATGAAAGATCGGAAACGTGAACAAGGCCTTCGATTCCTGTTTCAAGCTCGATAAAAGCGCCGTAATCGGTAATTGCGTTCACGGTTCCTTTTATCTTGTCCCCCACCTTAAAGCGATCTTCGACACCGCTCCACGGGTCTTCCTCGAGCTGCTTTATACCCAGGGACAGCTTCTGGTTTTCCTTGTCCACTTTAAGTACAACGGCCTCAACCGCGTCACCCACGGAAAATTTCTCGCTCGGATGATTGAATTTCTTCGACCAGGAAAATTCCGATATATGGACGAGGCCTTCGATCCCGTGCTCCAGCTCCACGAAGATACCGTAAGGCATTATGTTCACGACCTTGCCCGTGATCACGGAACCTTCGGTATATCTCTCCGCAACGTTTTCCCAGGGGTTCGATTCTTTCTGCTTAAGACCGAGCGAGACTTTCATCTTGTTCTTGTCAAAATCCAGGATCTTTATGTCTATCTCGCTTCCGACCGACACGACCTCGCCGGGATGCGCAACGCGTCCCCAGCTCATATCGGTAATGTGCAAAAGACCCGTTATCCCGCCGCCTATATCAACGAAAGCCCCGAAATCCGTGATATTGCGCACTATGCCCTTAACGATGTCGCCCACATTAAGGTTTCCGATCAGAGCCACCTTTTCTTCCTGGCGTTTTTCATCGACGATCTCTTTGCGCGACACCACTATATTTTTGCGGGGAATGTTGATCTTGACGATCTTAAAGTTCAGTCTCTGCTTGACGATATTATCGGCTCCGCCGAATTCCTGCATCACCGATAAGCTTGCCGGCAGGAAGGCCTCTATCCCGACATCGACCATGAAGCCGCCTCTTACCTTCCTGGAAACTGTTCCCTCTATGTCATCGCCTTCTTTGCAGTTTTCGACGATGTTCTGCCATCCTCTGAGTTTTTTGGCTTTTTCGTGAGAGAGGACGACCATACCCGAATCGTTCTCTTTCGATTCAAGCATAACGTCTATTTGGTCTCCCACTTTCAGCGTTTCGGAATCAGGCACCTCTGATCTGTAGACAACACCTTCGGATTTATACCCTATGTCGACCAGGATCTCCTTTTCTCCGATCTGCACGATCTTTCCTTTTACGATCTGACCTTCCTGGATATTAGCGATGCTCTCTTCGTAAAGTCTGGCCAGTTCGCTGTCCGGTTTTTGCTTCTCCTCATCAATTACCATTAACAAATCAACTCCTTTATTAAAGATTTCAGAACACATATTTTACCCTTTTTTGCGAAAAGATGCAATAGTTTTTATCAAGTGGGACAACGACTTACGTAAAATTTACGTAAGTCGTATGTCGAACTTGACCCCACACCCAGCATGCTATATTCATAATATGCTGGGTGTGGGGTGAAACTCGCGCTATGATTTATGTTCACCCCGTTAGAAATTTCAATTTCTAAACGGGGTTCGCTTCGCTCCATAAATCATGCGCTCATTTAGACTTATGACTCCTTGAGCTGGGCGATTTTCTCCATTACGAGGGTCGAAATCGCTTCGTATCCCTCTCTGCCGGTACCTTCCATGGAGGAAAATTCTTCAGGCGGTATCGGTTTGCCTACAATAGCGCCGACACGAGTACCCAATCTAAGGCCTTTTCCCTTCGGAAATGCCTCACTGGACCCGTAAACGTAAACAGGAACTACGGGAACTTTCGCCTTGATTATCAAAAGTCCTGTGCCGAGCTTCGCTTCCTGCAGCTCTCCGGTAATAGACCTGCCGCCCTCCGGGAACACGCCGATCACAGCCCCGCGCTTTAAGCGCCTAATGGCTTCCCTTATGCCCCTGATGCTGTTTTTGCCCCTGTCGACCGGTATGCATTTAACCCGGCTCGTCCAGGCGCCGATAATCGGCGCGCTGAAAAGCTCCCTTTTCGCCATAAAATTCACCGGGTATTTTCTGCAGGCAAGGCCTACCAGAGGCGGGTCCATGAGACTGACATGATTCGAGGTAACAATAAAAGGAGGTTCGGGAAAATTCTCTTCTCCGTAAATACGGACCCTCATCAGCACCTTCATTAAGATCGTAAATATTGCGCGGGATAAATAGAAAAGCATGGTAAAATTTTTATTTTTTATTAACGTGCCTGACGATCCTATCGACAACTTCGTCTATGGAAAGATCGGTGGTATCGATGAAAACCGCGTCCTCGGCCTTCTTTAGCGGACCCACCTTACGGGTCTTATCCGTATGGTCCCTTTGTTTAAGGTCTTCGGAAATCTCCTGGCGGGTAACAGGGTGTCCCTTGGCGCGCAGCTCGGCCAGGCGCCTTTCCACTCTTTCTTCAAAAGAAGCGTCCACGTAAAACTTATATTTCGCATCAGGCAATACTACCGTCCCGATGTCCCTTCCTTCCATAACAGCGCCGTCCGCCTCGCGGACAAACCGCCTTTGAAGTCTTACCAGGTTCTCCCTTACGCGGCCTATCCGCGCAATATGCTTAACGTTGACCGTCACTTCCATCTTCCGTATCTCCTCGCTGACATCCTCGCCGTCAAGGGATACCTTTATCAAGTTCTTTTCATCTTTGGACGGCAGAAGTTTCAGGTCCAGATCTTTTGAGAGCTCTACAATGCCTTCTTCGTCATCAAGCTCTACATTCTTCCTCATGACCTTCAGCGTAAGCGCCCGGTACATGGCGCCGGTATCGATGTAAAGAAACCCCAGCTTATCGGCGGTAAGTTTGCTTACGGTGCTTTTCCCGCTTCCGGCGGGTCCGTCGATGGCGACAGCCTTCGCTTCTTTATGAAATTTCATCCCTCATTTCCCTGTATTTTTGAAGTTTCTCGCTGAGCTTCTCTTTTCTTCCCCGGCGTATATCGTCTTCGATCTGGGCCAGCACTTCCCTGAACCGTTCGATGGACTTAAGCACGTTTCCGGGATTGCTGATGAAAATATCGCTCCAGATATCCGCGCTGGAGGAAGCAATGCGCGTGGCATCCTTAAAGCCCGTTGACATGTATTTAAAATACTCTTTCTTCTGGACGCCGGTGAGGGAGTAAGCAAGCACGTGCGGAAGGTGACTGGTAAATGCCAGTATTTCATCGTGCTTCTCAGGGGCAATGATATCCACTTCCGCTCCCATTGCCTGCCATAGTCCGCTCACTTTTTCAAGATCTTCTTCCTTCGTAGATCCGTCGCGGGTCAATACACACAGTGAATTTTCAAAAAGGTCCTGCCTGGCGTGTTCTACCCCTGTCTTCTCTGAGCCTGCCAGAGGATGTCCTCCGACAAAGGAAAATTTATCTTTAAAGCGCGCGGCATGAGCAACGATCTCTTTTTTTGTGCTTCCCGCGTCGGTAACAATTACATTTCCCGAAAGGACCCCTGCCAGAGCTTCAAGGTTGTCCTTTATGGTATGTATCGGAGTGGCTACAAAGATCACCTCGGCGCCCTTGCAGGCCTCCTCGTAATTATCCACGAACCCGGTGGATACGGCCTTTTCTTTCAAGGTCCTCTCTAGGGTCGACTGCCTGCGGCATACGCCCACCACTTCGTCCGCCAGCCCTCTTTCAAGCAAGGCCTTGCCTATAGATCCGCCGATAAGGCCCGTTCCAATAATAACTACCTTTTTTAATTTCATATTATTTTCACCCTTATTAAGTGTCGCAGTGTCATCGCTCACTTCGTTCGCTAGTATCAAAGTGTCAAAAAAACTCTGACACTCTGATACTTTGACACTCTGACACTTTATATCGTCCTGTCCACTGCTTCGGCCACCCTTTTTGCTCCGGCCATGAGCTTTTCAAAGTTTACCGGAAGAAGCGACTGGTTGCCGTCCGAAACCGCGTCTTCGGGGTTCGGATGCACTTCAATAATAAGACCGTCCGCTCCCGCGGCAATAGCCGCAAGCGATA
>JBAROI010000048.1:0-4027 GCA_049642015.1 Candidatus Omnitrophota bacterium
TGGCTGTACGGGGCAGTTTTGGGCCTAATTTAGGTGTTTATGGGGTGGTTATTAATAGATCCCGGATATTTGCCTTCGGCAAATTCCGGGATGACATATGAACTTGTACAGGAATGACGCCCAAACACAGGGGCCAGGAACCCTCGGATTTCCCCTATGCACAAGTTAACATAAGATACATTATCGGACGTTGTAAAACTTTGTTTATGCGTTTCAAAATTAAGCTTTACTTGGAATCGTAGAGATTTCTAGAGGCTAGCTCTATGCGGAGTTACTATTTAATAATTGCGCTAGCTTATATGGATTAATGGTTTTGGGTATATTTACCCCTTCAGGAAGCCTGATTCCTACAAGATCGGGAAACGAAAGCATTTCCTGATACTTTTCAATACGGTAGATTCTTTTTTTAAAAATACTTTTAACAAGACCAAAGAGCGTCAGAGAGGAAGACTCTATATGCTTATATAATTCTTCTTGATTATGTGTCGCTTCAAATATAATAAAGCGTAACCTACTTTGCGTAAGCAACCAAGGCAATATTTTTATTTCTGCCCCTTCTACATCTAACTTAGCCCCAAATTCACGATTTTTTAATAATGGAGGCAAATAGGTTGCAACATTGCGAACCGGCACTGTCTGTTTCCTCGTCCATTTTTTTGTGTCTTCGCTTTCGACAAACGTAGCCCCCCCGCTATGGTGCGCATACTCTTTATTTCCCCAGGGCTCAGGCTGGATTAATGTTAACTCGCCGTCTGAATCCCAAAGACCGATGCGATGTAACTGAATACGGCCACTAAGTCCTTCTCTTTCGATAACATCCTGTACACTATGGCATAGCTCAGGTTGAGGCTCAAATAAGTGCACCATTCCACTTGGACCAACCTTATCAGCAGCAGGAATACCGATAGAAGACAAGTTTGCACCAATATCAAGGTATATATCTCCGGGCCGCAACAACGCCTGCGTTACGTGATGTACCTTAGGGTCAGCTGTTCCAAAAAAATACAATACACGACCATCATAGTCGTTTGGATTTACATCTACTGTGCAGCCATTGATAAGACGAGCTCTGACATTATTATTGATTCTTCGAAAGCAATTATTTGTAATTATATTAAATGATAATCGAGTTACTCCACTCATGAGGGGAAGCCGATGCAGCATCTCACTGTGCAAACGCATTAAAATTGGAGGCTTTGAATTCATAGTAATTTTCCCATATTTTTTACATAATGAGCCAGTGCGGTGGATGCAATTTTTTTAGGATTCAAATATTCTAGTGCGTAGCGTCGCCCTTTAAGGCCCATTTCTTTCCACTCTGAACGACGCCTCAACAATTCCGTTAGTCCTGATGCAATTGCAGATACTTCAGAATTAACCACAACACCGCACCCACTAGCTTTTACGTGTGAGGCGATACCGGAAATACTTGTTACAAGCACTACCCTTCCAGCCAACATTGCCTCAAGGGCAACCAGTCCGAAACCCTCAAAACGGGAAGGAAGGCACAAGATATCATAATTTTTAATTATCAATGGTGTTGGAATATCGTAATCAGGTTTCAAGAAAGACACCTTGTTAGAAATAAAATTACTTGTTATTTTTTTTAATAAATAGCGCTTAATTCCTTGGTCACGGCCCTGAATAATGAGACGGGCATCGTTCGTTTTGATTACCTGAGCAAATGAATCGATCAACAAATCTAATCCTTTGCTATAAGTCAAACGCCCCATATAAAATATTTTAGGTACACTTTCTCCTCCTTCATCCCATTCGAGCATTGTTTCGGGACATACCTCTCCAGGCAAAAAACCGTTAGGTACCGCTATTGTCGGGGTTTTAATTCCTAAACTGCGTAAAAAAGTTACATGTTCACTATCAAGAACTTGCACTGCTCTTCCATTTTGAAGCATTTTTTTTTCAAATAAAAACCAATATATCCATTTGAGGTGAGCATTTTTCTTAAAAAAATAAGGAGCGTAAGGATCGTGCGGCCATGCCACATAAGGCACCATATTTTCTTTCAGAAAAACGGAGAGAGCATAAATTTTCGGTTGCATTATACCACTTAAAATCAAAATATCTTTTTTGCTGATATGATTTTTTAAAAAAACCTTTAACCCGCTTGCAATATTAAATTTTCGGACGCCGGGTCTTGGATTATAAAAACACTGAATTAAATAGCCTTCCGGCATAATTGTAGAGTCGCTACGGTCACCCTCGCAAAGAACGATAGCTTCGGCCCCACACAATACTAACCCAGATGCAAGAATATGAATAGCTTTTTTAGTGCCTTCGCTTTTAATTCTATTTATATCTGTTGGGTATGACGCGGTATAAATGTAGATCTTCATGATCCTACTTTTTGCACAGGCATGACTAATTATACTCTATGTTTTTATAAAAATTTTTTGACTCTACATTTACTAACAAAATCCGGAAATCATCGCGTTCGTTCATCTGATTCTGCAGGAGCTTGTATAAAAAAAGGCCGGTTTCGAGAACTGTGTTCTAAAAACCGGTTCAAAGTGAGTCAACAATTATGAGTATATACTTGTAATGCTGCCGGTATAAATATCCGGCTTATTTCTGGTGTTTCATCTTGAAAAATTTGTTTTGCCAGTAATATTTGAAATAACTCCAGTAGTAATAAATGTCTGCTTCTTCCGCGACATTGTCCAGGACGGCGCCTGTAATTTTGGCTTTTCCTTCCAGTTTTTTCTTGGCCTCATTGACTTCTTCCAGGGGTGTGAACCCGGATCCGATGACGTACAGAAGATTATCACATTTGCCTGCCCATGCCAGTATATCATCGAAATCCAGTACCGCCGGAACGTCAATAACTATTCTCGTATATTTAGCCTTAAGGCCCTGGATCAGCTCTTCCAGTTTTTCACTGTTCAGTATGTTCTCCGGACTTTCCGTATGAGGCCCGGACGACATGACATAAAGATTGGGAATCGATGTAGCGCGTATCGAATCGTCTAAAGTGGATTCGCCCCTTAGATACGTGCTCAAGCCCTTTTCGGTGCCCGTACCAAAGAAATCCCCCTGCTTTCCCCTTCTCATATCAGCATCGACAAGGAGCGTGAGTTCACCTTTATGAGCCTGTGTAAACGCTATTGCGAGGTTTGATGCGATAAAGGACTTTCCTTCGCCAAGAACCGAGCTGCCTATCATCAAGGCCCCCAGAGAACCGCCTTCAGGCGCAGCAAACAGTAAATTGACCCTTAAGTTCCGGAAGGTTTCCGCCATCAGGGCCTCAGGCTTAAGGTGCGCCAGCATGTTTTTGACCTTGATGTTCGCGTCCCCTTTGAGCGCGGGAGGAATTTCTCCCATGAAAGGCATCCGGGCATAAAACTTGACCCCCATTCCGGTTCTCAGGGTATGATCCAGATATTCCAGAAACATAGCTAACAGAACGCCGATGAGCAAGCCCAACAGCACGATCGCCTTTTCTTTTCCCCAATGGAAATGATAGCGATCGTACGCGGCGGTCATTACCGAAATCGCAATAATGGCCATAACGAGTACTATGCGCGAAGAGATCTTTCTCAGATAATCCATAACGCCCAATGGTTTCATATTACACCTGCCTGTGGTTAATATAGTTATAAATGATAAATACTTAAACGTATTTTACCATATGAAAGGTACAAAGACAAAAATTGTTATGATTTTCTTACTATTAAGTAGGGGCACTGCTCCCCCCTTCTGTTGAACTCGCAATCCTTTTTACACGGCTGCATCTTGATGAGGACATCACAATTCGGGATGCTGCTCTTTATATCGTCTTCGAGGAGAGAGATCGTCTTGTAGCTTTCTTTCAGGGAAAGATCCTGGGGAACGGTGAGCTTAAATTCAACGAACTTTTTCCGGCCTGATGTGCGGCTTTTGACATCATGAAACTGACAATAGCTATCGATATGCTGGGCCAGCTGCTTCAATATCTCCATCTTGCTGTCTTCTCCGACGGAAGCGTCAAGAAGTTTGAAAAAAGACCTCTTGGCCAGTTTAAAAGAAGGCA
>JBAROI010000172.1:0-3328 GCA_049642015.1 Candidatus Omnitrophota bacterium
CCGGCGGAGGAGCTAACGGCGCAGCCGGAACAAGCGCGCGCGCCTGAACGGGCCCGACAGGCGCTTCCCTGCGCCTGAAACGATTCAGCAGCCACGCTATTAAAAGCAGTATCGGCACAATGATATAACTGTTCTCGCCGAGAAAATTCCATATCCTTACCAAAATTCTGGGAGGCACTATACTTTCAAGGTATTCAGTGATCATGGCCTCTATGGCGAGAACCGCTTCCTTTTGTGAAATTTCGCCTCTTTCGGCTCTCTCCAGGATCTCGGACATTTCCCTTACCAGTCTATCTTTTCTGCCTTTCGTGTCGACAGCCGCGTTCACTCTCTCTTTTATGTTGGCATAGGCTTGGGCGTAAGAAATCCTTCCCTCGTCCACCGCTCTTACAGCCTCGCTCACGTCTATTACTATCGGGTCTTCCCTTATGAACCGGTATATTTGCCCCCTTATCTCTTCCAGGGCCTGTTTCCGGGTAAGTTCTCCGTCCGTCACCTTCTTCGCGTATTCGTATACGATCGAGATATAGGGACCAGGGTTTTTGCCCATGTCCACGTCGCCGACCTTGTCTCGGACAATTTTCCAGAACGTTTCGATCTCAGTGGTTTCAGAAAGGTTACGGAAATTCTCCATGAGCCTGGTGTGATAAGCATCCATTCTCGGAGTTCCACCTGTTAACTTATTGTTCCAGTAAATCAGTGTGTAGAAGGCCTCGCCAGAAAGGGGCTCACCCCTTATGTCCAGTAGATCCAGCAGGCCGCTTCCTCCGATGAGCGTTTCGTAATCAACCGCCCGGCTTCCGGCGAGTATTATTTCGAACATCCCTGTCCTGCTTCTGGGATCTCCGAACTCCACGCCTTCCAGCACTTCGACTATCCGGCCGCGTAAGACTTCGTTGATATCCTGCTCGGTGGTCCATTCGTAGACAATCACGTAGGCAGAGAGATCTACCAGATCCGAGGGGTCTGTCTTTTTCCACGTGTAAACTTTTCTGACTCGCCTTCCATTTACTGTGCTCTCCGGCCCAACGATGATCCTTCTGACGATCTCGTAGTTGTCCCTGTCGCGGGAGACGTTGCCTTCTGCGTCTATCGTCTCGCCCCTGGTTTCGACAGTGCTTCGACCTAACTTGTTCTCTTCTTTTGTTTCATCGTACGGCTCTTCAAACTGATACGCAAAAGTCCTTCCGGCAAGCTCGTGATCCACACCGGCCTTCTCCAGTTTCGTTGGATCGTCGACATAGCGGGAATAGAAAAGGTCGTTCGTGCCGTCCAGATCGTAACCCATATGTATAACGCTCTCTCCGCCCGTAACTTCGCCGTTCTGTATCGTAGCCCCAAAAACCTGCGCGACGGGCTTGCCTCTCGAAGTAAGAAGCATGAAAGTCTTTCCAGCCGCGCCTCCCGGATAATCATTGGAATACTGGTCGTATATAAACCCGTCACGGTAGCCTCTTAATTTAAAGTGACCGGCAGGGTAATGGACTTCCAGCAATCTCCAGTTTCCATCGTATATGTAAATATTTCGCGAGTTTTTAAATTCCTGCTGGATCCTGCTGTTTGGAAGATCGACCCGCTCATCGGCATCCTCCCAGAGGAAATTTGTCTCGATCTCGTTGCCATCCGCGTCTTTCTGAAGAAACCAGGTCGGCCTGGATTCCCCGTCCGGACCTTCCTCGAATCTCTCCTGCAGCCAGCTTCCGTCAGGCAATCTGCCTTCTCTGGCGTTAAACCAGTTGCCAGCGTCCGGCACCACATAAGCTTCACTCGCGTGCGTTTTCTTTGTCAGAACGGTGTCATCTTCGCGGGCATTAGTTACGTAAACAATGTGCCGCTCGACCTCGTGTTCGTTCCCTTCTTCGGTCGTGTATTCCTGCGTTTTTGTCCTGAACGTGTATACTATCTTGCTCTTGCTGCCGTCACCGGGATAAACAGTATAAGCTTTTACGGTCTCAAATTCGTGTTCTGGGTCTGGGTTCCTCTTATAGGTGATGTCCATTCTCTTGCCGGCATTCGGCCCTTCCTGGATCACCGTGGGGATCGTCCTCCTGTTCAGGAAGTTGAACGCGTCATACATAGGATGCCCCTTGAATTCATCAAGGAATTCACCATCCAGACCTCTCATTCCTTCCAGGATCTGCCTGAGTCTTTCCATGTAGCCATTTATAGCGGCATCCGTCAGCTCCGCAAGGTTAAGCTCGTCTATCGTCCTGCCGTCGGCCATGCGCGCTTCGGCAAGAAGGACAAGGGCGTCAAGCATGCGCTGCAGCCTGAGCTGCTCCACCAGTATCCCTTCCTCTGCCACGACAAGTCTGAAAAGAAGCGCTTCGTCTGCAACGTCGCCAGCAGCGCGCACCTCTTTCAGTCTCTCTTCCAGGTAATTTAAGTAACCGGCTTCCGGACATTTTTTCGCGTAATCAAGCGTGATCTCACCGAACATGGCATCCAACTCTCCCGGGGTATCCGGCCCTCCCAGGAGCCTTTTCATAAGAGGTACCAGGCCGCTTACCTGTTCTGACCTCAGCCCCCTTGTAACCATGAAATTACGCATGACGCCCAGGGGCACCTGATTTGCCCTGTCCGGGGTTAATCTGATATCCCTTCCGGTTACGTCTCTTGCGGCGAGGAGGACCGCGAGCGTCTGCGCGTCCCTGCTTTCAGGAGTAACCCTAAGCCCCACCAGCTCGATTATCCCCTGCAGGTCTGAAACCCACCTGACCTTTTCTTCGGGGGTCATTGTAGCCGTTATTTTCGCGAGTATCGCGTCATTATAAAATTTCTCCACCATTCTGCGGACATCTGCTTCCGGAAGGCCGCGTCTTCGTATGATGTACTCTTCGTGACTCTGCAAATAATCTACGAGTCCCCAGAACGCGAAAAGGTTTTTATTCGTTCCGGCGTTGGGATCATTTATCAAGCCCCCCCTGTCGAAGGCCGCAAGCGGGAATATGAACCTTGCGAAAAACTGTGGAATGTTACTCTGATCAAGGCCTGAAGCCCTTACCACGCCTGTCCACCTGACCATGCCCTCCAGGTGCGCCGCTATTTCCGCGTCGGTCAGTCCCTGCATGTTCATGCGCGCGGCAAGCATTCTTACAAATTCCGCTTTTCCTTTTTGCGCTGCGCCGTCCGAATCGATGCGGTCCGCAAGCATCCTTAGGTCATCATCGCTGACCCCCAGGGCTGTTATTGTCTCGCCGGCCAGGTCAGCCGGTATCTCTGTAGCATCGATCTCGCCACTTGGAATGTATTCCGCTCCGGCTGCCATCTCCAGTTCCCGTCTCTTGTCCGCTGCCGCGGTATCCGGCGCGGCTGCCGGTGCTGCCGG
>JBAROI010000005.1:0-4117 GCA_049642015.1 Candidatus Omnitrophota bacterium
ACTTTCCTTGATAAGACACGAAGCGATCACGCCTCTTTGTATCTGGTTCGTCCCCTCGTATATCTGCGTGATCTTCGCGTCTCTCATGAGTTTCTCGACCGGGTATTCCTTCATATATCCGTAGCCACCGAGAACCTGAACGGCATCAGTCGTCACTCTCATGGCCGTGTCGGAAGCCATCGTCTTGCACATTGCCGACGCCTTCGCTATGTTTTTGACCCCGGAATCTATCATGCGCGCGGCGACATAAACCAGCGCCCGCGCCGCTTCCAGCTGTATGGCCATGTCGGCCATCATGAACTGGAGACCCTGAAAAGAAGAGATCGGCTGGCCGAACTGTTTTCTTTCGCGGGAATAATCCACGGCTTCGTCGAGAGCCCTTTGAGCGATGCCTATGGCCTGAGCCGCAACACCCGGACGCGAAAAGTCAAACGTCTTCATGGCGACTATAAAGCCGAGGCCTTCTTTTCCCAGAAGGTTTTCTTTCGGCACCTTGCAATCCTGAAAGATCAACTCCCTTGTCGCAGAGCCCCTGATACCCATCTTATCTTCCTTTTTTCCGAAGGTAAAGCCGGGGGTATCTTTTTCCACGATAAAAGCACTCGCCCCTCTTGCGCCTTTTTCCTTGTTGGTCATCGCGACCACCGTGTAAGTCTCAGCCTCGCCAGCATTGGTGATCCACTGCTTGGTTCCGTTAAGAATATAATGATCGCCGTCTTTCTTGGCGGTCGTCTTGATGCTGCCCGCGTCGGAACCGGCTTCGGCTTCGGTAAGCCCGAAAGCGGCGAGCTTTTTTCCCGATGCGATATCGGGAAGATACTTTGCTTTCTGTTCATCGTTCCCGAAAAGAATTATAGGAAACGTTCCCAGGCCCGTTGCCGCAAAAGCAAGCGAGATGCCGCCGCATCCCCAGGAAAGCTCTTCAGTGGCGATGGCGAGCTCAAACACGCCGCCACCCATTCCGCCGTATTCCTCCGGGATGTATATGCCGCAGATATCAGATTCGGCGAGAACCTTTACGATCTCCCAGGGAAACTCGTTCTTTTCGTCATATTCGGCTGCCACCGGTTTTATCTTTTCTTCGGCTATCTGGCGGCAAAGCTCTTTTATCATTTTTTGTTCTTCGGTCAGAAGATAATCCATAACTGATCTCCTTCTTCTTTAGTTTATAAGAATTATGAAAAGTCTATCCGGTGAATTTCTTAATTGCGAGAGTCGCGTTATGACCGCCGAATCCCAGGGAATTGCTCATTGCAACATTGACTTCCTTTTCCCGGGCTTCGTTGGGAACATAATCCAGATCGCACTCGGGGTCCGGATATTCGTAATTTATGGTAGGAGGCAACACCTTGCTCTCTATTGCCTTGGCGCAAGCGATAAGTTCTGCTGCTCCGGCAGCGCCCAGCATGTGCCCTGTAACTCCTTTTGTGGAACTGACGGCAAGTTTTTTCGCGTAATCTCCGAACACCGTCTTAATTGCAAGTGTCTCCATCTTATCGTTAAGTAAAGTCGACGTTCCGTGAGCGTTTAAGTAATCCACGTCTTCCGGGTTCAGACCCGCGTCATCCAGGGCAGCTTTCATGCATCTCTTTGCGCCGTCACCACTGGGGTCGGGGGCTGTCATGTGATAGGCATCGCCGCTCATACCATAACCTACAATTTCACAATATATTTTCGCGTTCCGTTTCTTGGCGTGCTCTAATTCCTCAAGCACGATAGCTGCCGCGCCTTCGCCCATCACAAAGCCGTCTCTCTCCTTATCGAAGGGCCGGGAGGCCTTCTCCGGCGCATCGTTACGCTTTGAGAGGGATTTGAGCGCGCAAAAACCGCCAAAACCCATTTTGGTTATCGCGGCTTCTGAACCGCCGGCAACCATTATGTCGGCTTCGTTCCTCTGGATTATCTTAAAAGCGTCCCCTATAGAGTGGCTGCCTGAAGCGCAAGCTGTAACAGCCGCTGAATTGGGACCTTTAAAACCTAATTCGATCGAAACGACCCCGGAGGCCATGTTTGCTATCAGCATGGGAATTAAAAAAGGTGAGATCCTTGAAGCCGCGACATTTTTATCTTCGGTCTCCATATATTTCCCGTGCTCCAATTCCACAGTATGGAGTCCACCAATACCCGAACCGATATAGACACCGGCCAGCTCCCTGGCCACTTTCTCAATATCAAGACCGCTGTCCTCAAAGGCCTGCTTGGCCGCCACGATAGCGTACTTGACAAACAGGTCAAGACGCCTGACCTGTTTCGGGTTCATGTAGGGAGATGGATCGAAATCCTTAACTTCGGCAGCTATGTGAGAATTAAATGGAGTGGGGTCAAAAGCGGTAAGATGTGCTACACCGGTCTTACCGCTAACAACAGAATCCCAAAAATCATTAATATTATTCCCCACGGGAGTAACTGCACCTACTCCCGTAAGGACTACTCTTCTTTTAGACATTAGTTTCTCTGGCGGGTTCTCTTATTCTTTCTTAGCGCCTTTATCTTCGATATACTTGATTGCTTCACCAACGGTGGTCAGCTTTTCAGCTTCTTCATCCGGGATCTCAGCGCCAAACTCTTCTTCCAAGGCCATTACCAACTCGACCGTATCTAAAGAATCCGCACCCAGATCATCAATGAACTTGGCTTCTTCTTTAACTTCTTCCATCTTGACGCCAAGTTGTTCGGCTACGATCGATCGAACCTTTTCCGATACTTCAGACATTTGTTCCTCCTTGTTACGTTACTGGTTAAATTTGCGTACGTCATTCCGAGTGATCCGCCGTAGGCGGAGAGTCGAGGAATCTTTTTGAGATCCCTCGGTGCGCTCACTTCGTTCGCTCACTCGGGATAAATTCGGCCATATAACTTCCGTTCACTTCGTTCCGTAAGTTATGGCCTCATTTACATTACCATCCCGCCATCCACCGTAACGACCTGTCCCGTTATATAAGAAGACTCGTTACAGGCCAGAAAAAGAGCCAAATTTGCCACATCGTCTGTTTTGCCCATCCTCCCAAGCGGTACAAATTTAAGCAGATTTTGCTTCATCTCATCGGTAAGCTTGTCGGTCATATCGGTCTGGATGAAACCGGGAGCAATGGCATTGACGTTTATATTGCGGGAAGCTAGCTCTTTCGCTACAGTTTTCGTAAGAGCGATCAACCCGCCTTTACTGGCAGAATAATTCGCCTGACCCGCATTTCCCATTATACCTATAATAGAAGCCATATTCACTATGTTGCCGTTTTTTTGCTTCATCATGGGCCGGGTCACAGCTTTGATGCAGTTAAATGCCCCTTTAAGATTAACACTTAGCACGGCATCCCACTCTTCCTCGGTCATCCTGAGAAGGAGATTATCCCTGGTGATGCCCGCGTTGTTCACAAGTATATCTAATTTGCCCAAATTGTCAAGAATTTTCTTGACGAAACCCTCTACATCTTCCAGGCTTGTTACATCTACTTTTTCGGCAAACACTTTACGCCCGGTCGCACCCTCGATTTCCCCCTTGGCGGCGCTTAAGGCCTCTTCATTAACGTCACAAATAGCTATGTCGGAGCCCTCTTTAGCGAAGAGCATGGCGATGTTCTTGCCTATGCCCCGGGCGCCTCCGGTGATCATGGAAACCTTGTTTTCAAGCCTCATTAACACCTCCACGTTCCCATAATTGTAACAATAATATATAATTTGTCAAGGGTATTTCAGCGTGATTTCAGGGCGTCGGAAAACCTTCCACCGGTAAGGGCGTCGATGTGGGCCGTGAGCTCTTCTGCGCGCAGCCTCTTTTCGCGAAGCTTTTGGGTGTCTTCCGGTCCGGTTTCGGACAGCTCGGCCAGAAGCCGTTTTCTTTCAAAATACAGCCGCGTCACATCCTCAAGTATTTCGTCCCTGAGCTGCACCATGAGCTTGCTGCGGATGTCGATATTCGTCTGGACGTCGTTCCACACCAGGTCCGAGAGGTCCCAGGTAAGATCGATGTCCCAGCCGGAATCAATCTCACTGGGAGCTGTATAATGATATGACCTTGTCGAACTTGTGTAGATCTCGACCTTGTCGTCCTTTGATTCGCTAACCCCGAAAGAAAACTTCGGCAAAAGGGCCTTCCACCTCGCCCCGGCCCGCCATC
>JBAROI010000024.1:0-2116 GCA_049642015.1 Candidatus Omnitrophota bacterium
GCGACCTTATCTTATGTAATGACGGAGGGCCTCTGCATGTCGCGGTAGCTCTCGGGGTAAAGACAGTATCCATTTTCGGACCCGTTGACGATAAGGTGTACGGGCCGTATCCGCCTTCCGCCGGGAATAGGGTCATAACTGCCGCGGAAATCCCGTGCCGGCCCTGTTATGGCCGGTTCAGGCTGCCGGAATGCGAATACGACAACCGGTGCCTTACGGATATCGATCCGGAGAGAGTGGCGGACGCGTGCATGGAGCAATTAAGAAAAAAAGGAAACCAATGACAAAAATGCCGGTAAGCGTGATCGTTATAACAAAGAACGAAGAAAATAATATCGCGGAGTGCCTGGCGAGCGCGACGTGGGCGGACGAGATCATTGTCGTGGACGACGAAAGTACGGACGCGACCAGGGACATCGCGAAAAAGTACACCGATAAAGTATTCACGAGGAAAATGGAGAACGAGGGCAGGCACAGGAACTGGGCTTATGACCAGGCCAGGAACGACTGGATCCTGAGCCTGGATGCCGACGAAAGGATAACCGAAGAACTGTCAGAAGAGGTTTCAGAGCTCTTGAAAAACAAGCCCGGTTTCAAGGCCTACACCATCCCGAGACGGAATTATATCGGGGATCACTGGCTTCGCTACGGCGGTGAATATCCAGCTCCCCAGACAAGGCTCTTTCTCAAGGGTGAGTTCAAATACGAAGAAGCGGAGGTTCACCCGCGCGCTTTAATGGAGGGCGATTGCGGCCATCTGAAAGGCGACATCATCCATTATTCCCATCGTGATATAGCGGATTACGTCAGGAGTCTCAACAGCCATACAACGCTCGAAGCGAGAAAATGGTTTTTAACGGACAGAAAAATGAGTTTAGGCCACGCCGTTTGGCGTGCCCTGGACAGGTGTTTTTACCGCCGGCTCCTGAGAAAAAAGGCATATAAAGACGGCGTATACGGGCTGGTTGTCGCTGTTTTTAGCGGATTATATCAGCTCGTAAGCTACGCTAAATATCAGGAATTGCTAAAAGGGGAGAGGAGAGGGAACTAAAATGGCAAGACAGAAGTTTTCAGCCGTTGTTCTTACAAAAAACGTTGAAGACCAGGTACGCGGGGTCCTCGAGTCCGTAAAATGGGCGGATGAGATCGTTATTGTTGACGGCTTTAGCACCGACAAGACAGTGGATATTTGCAAGGAATATGGAGCTAAAATTGTCCAGCATAAATTTGAAGGAGACTTCGGCGAGGAAAGGAACATAGGCATAGACAATGCTTCCGGGGACTGGATATTGCAGCTTGATGCCGACGATGTGGTAACGGAAGATTTTAAAGATAAGCTCATGAAGATCCTTGAGGGTGAAGATCAGTTTGCCGCATATAAATTTCGACGCAAAAATTTCTTTATGGGCCATTTTATGAGATACGGCGGATGGTATCACTACTCGCTTCACCTTTTCAAAAGAGGATCTGCCAGGTATAAAGGCAAGGTTCATCATGACCTTATCGTTGACGGCAGAATAGGGGTTCTGGAAGCGGCTGTGGAGCATCATCCCTTTCAAAATTTTTCGCAATTTATTGCAAGACAGAACCGTTATACGACGATTGAAGCGAAGGAGCTGTTGGATCTATACGGAAAGGTGCCGGATAAAAAGGTTCGATATAACATCAAAACAAAACCCGTCAAGCTTTTCTGGAAGTTCTACGTAAAAAAACAGGGTTTCAGGGAAGGCGTGTATGGGTTTGTTTTTTCTGTCCTTTTCGCGTGGGTTCATTTTGCGAAATGGGCAAAATACTGGGAGTTGCAGAAGGACCATGGAAAATAAGTGCGATATAGTTTTACTGAGCTATGAAAGCCCTGACCTCTTGAAAAAGTGCGTCCGGAGCGTGCTGGATCATACGCGCGTTAAGTCGCGCCTCATCATTGTGGATAATAACAGCCGTTCTCCGGAAGTAAAGAAGTACATCGAGGCGGTTGACGGCAACGAAACAGTAGAGATAGAGAAAGTTTTTAACAATGAAAACCTTGGTTTTGCGGCAGGCATGAACGAGGGGATGCGGCTTTCCGGCGCGCGTTTCGTATGCCTTTTAAATAACGACTGCGTAGTGACCGACGGCT
>JBAROI010000039.1:0-6998 GCA_049642015.1 Candidatus Omnitrophota bacterium
GACCCCGAAGGCCATAAATGGCCCTAAGATCACACCCAAAAATTCCTATCCAGGCAGCGATAGCCAATGGCTTCCGAAATATGATGTGTTTCGATCAGTTCAGAAGAATCCATATCAGCTATTGTGCGTGAGATCCTCATGATCTTGTCATAGGCTCTTGCGCTCATACCCAGCTCAAGGATCGCCGTTTTCAGGATCTCTTTGGCTTCGTCCGTTAACGTACAAAATTTTTCTGTTTCCTTCGGGGCCATGTAAGCATTGCATGCAAGATAATCCGGTTTTTCCTGAAACCTTTTTCTCTGGATGTTTCTGGCCCCACTCACCCGTTCGCGCATGGTAAGAGAACCCTCGCCTTTTCTGCGCCCGGAAAGTTCCTTGTAATTCAGTCGCGGTACTTCAAGATGAATATCGATCCTGTCGAGAAGCGGCCCTGAGACCTTGGAAAGATAACGCTGTATCTGATAAGGAGCGCAGCTACATTGCTTTTGAGGATCAGTAAAGTGTCCGCACGGACATGGATTCATGGCGGCGATAAAAATGAAGCGCGAGGGATAACAAACCGCCTTTTCAACTCTTGTGATCGTTATTTCCCCCGATTCAAGCGGCTGCCGCAGGGATTCCAGGACATCCCTGCGGAATTCCGGAAGCTCATCAAGGAAAAGTATACCGTTATGTGACAGACTGATCTCACCGGGACGAGGCCGTGAACCACCTCCAACCATAGCCGCGTATGAAATTGTATGATGCGGAGATCGGAATGGACGCTCCTGAAGAAGGCCGTCCGTTTTTAATTGACCCGCAATGCTGTAAATCTTTGTCGTCTCCATGGCCTCATCACGCGAAAGGTCCGGGAGGATCCCCGGAAACCTTTTAGCAAGCATGCTCTTGCCCGCCCCCGGAGGACCGATCAAAAGAATATAATGTCCCCCGCTTGCCGCAACCTCAAGCCCTCTTTTCACGTGTTCCTGTCCTTTAACATCCGTAAAATCAAGGTCATCGTATTTATCGTCCGCGCAGGCAAGTTTTTCGTCTATCTTCACGACTTCAAGGAGCTTGATCCCTTTAATATGGTCCATGACCTGCCGCAGCGACCCCGCGCCGTAAACGTCTATTTCCCGGATATTCGCAGCCTCACGGGCATTCACTTTCGGAATTATAAAACTCCTACACATGTTCTTTAAAGATATCGCCAGCGGCAATGCTCCGCGGAATGACTTAAGCCTTCCATTTAAAGAAAGTTCTCCACAGAAAAATATTTCCTCCAGCTCTTCCTGCCTGACAACATCCATCGCCGCCAAGATCCCGATCGCAATGGGAAGATCAAAACCCGCGCCTTCTTTTTTTACGTTCGCGGGCGAAAGATTGACCGTTATCTTTTTTCTAGGAAAAGTATATCCCGAATTGGTAATGGCAGCGCGTATCCTGTCACGGCTCTCCCTTATGGAAGTGTCGGGAAGCCCCACGACCGAAAACGACGGAAGACCGTTAGAAACGTCTACTTCAACATCAACAGGATGCGCGGTCATCCCCATGATATAACCTGAATTGACTTTCGCAAGCATGTCTGATCCCCTTTCAAATCATTATCGCGTTTTTTAGGTGGTTCAATATTTTCATCTCTCCCAGTTTACATAAATTTATCCCGATGATATCGATCCGGCAGGGCCTGTCGTATAATCTGTATTTATTGAGATAAAACTGGCAATTTTTTAGTATGCGCTTCTGTTTCGCTTTAGTTATCGCGGAAACCGGTGAACCGAACTCTTCGGAAGTGCGGGTTTTAACTTCAACAAAGACCGTGAAGTTTCCGTCCTTTGCGACTAGATCGATCTCCCCGAAAGGAGTTGAAAAATTCTTTTTCAATATCAAGAATCTTCTTGAGATAAGAAATTTTTCAGCTATCCTTTCGCCGAGTTTACCTGTGTCTTGATTAGTCCGGCTCACCATTATTTCCTCATTTTTCGTTGTAATCTTCGAGCACCAACTCCTCAAGGCCTTTGCGCATCTCCTTGGAAGTCGGATGAAACGTGTCGTACCATTTCCCGTCACGTCCCTGCTCCCGGGGCATACTGACAAAAAGGCCGTTTTTGCCTTCAACGACTTTCAACCCTTTTACCAAAAACGCGTCCAGTATCAAAAGGTCGCAGAAAGCCTTGACAGGGCCGTCCCCCTCCAGGCGATGGATCCTTTCGACTTTTAATATCGGTTTCTTTTCCATTACAACACCTCCTTTCGCTACACTTATAGACAACTTTTTTTGCAAAATTCTTGCACAAAAAATGAAAATGAAAAAATTGAAAGGCTACCTTGAGGAAACATGCAATAAGGTACAATTGATGGAGCAGTGCTTTATTTTAATGCTCCCGGAGGCTGTTGGAAATTCTCTTTCGGTGAATAACCGGTAAAATCCATTTGGTTTTGTCTCTGTGCTTCCTGCATGGAAATAACTTCGTTAATGTCTACACCTTTGATCTGACTTTTTTCCTGCCCCTCACCCACAGCTATCTCCAACGAATCCTCATACCCGGGTTTGCCATATATCAGAGCTTCGTACGCGTCCAGCCGTCCGTAACCAAAATATTTATCAAATCCAGGGGCCCCCAGGTCTTCAGCTGAAAAACGCAATTTCGCCCTTACTTCATCAGATGATAATTTTGGATTATCTGCCAGGAGCAAAGCGGCAACCCCGGAAACGAAAGGTGCAGCCATTGAAGTCCCGCTTAATTTCCTGTATTCCGCTTGTGGGTCCCAACTAGGCAAAAAGCTATATGCTCCATTTAATCCGGTATCTGCAGCTCTAAGCGACAAGATATTCACTCCCGGAGCGGCAACATCAATGCCACTGCCATAATTGGAAAAGTGCGCTCTGCGGTCATTAAGACCTGTTGTTGCCGAAACCGCTATGACTTCAGGAATATTTGCGGGAAGAAAATATTTAACATCGGTATTTGAATTACCGGCAGCGGCAACAATAACACATCCTTTGTTTACGGCATAACTCACCATACTGTAAAAAAATGAATCAGGGTGGGCATATCCCCAGCCCCCTAATGAGAGATTTATAATATTAGCGCCCATATCTGCGGCATATTTTATCCCTCTGGCAACACCGGCCCAGCCACCCCAGCCAGTATCATCAAGCACTTTAACGGGAAGGATCTTCGCGTCAGGAGCTACGCCGATTATCCCCTCTGAATTGCCGCCTGCCGCCGCGATTATGCCCGAAACATGTGTTCCGTGGCCATGTTTATCAATAACATCATTATCCTGCCTGTAACGATTCCACCTTGTGCCCGCAAAATCCCATCCGAGATAATCATCTACATAGCCGTTGCGGTCATTATCTATTCCATCATCAGGGATTTCATCCAGATTATACCAAAGCTGTGACTCAATGTCCGGGTGGTTGTAATCGATCCCTGTATCCAGAACCGCAACAACCACCCCTTTCCCGGTTGAAATGTCCCACGCCTTTTCAGCATTAATCTTTTTCAGCCCCCACAAATATGAATAATAAGGATCGTTGAGGACCAGCTCAGATTTGCGTTTAGGATCGGGTTTTTGTTCTGGAATACTGGCATTCAAGTGTTTCTTTCTCATCAGAATCACCAAGCGTTCATTCCTTCTGATCCAACTTAACCGCCTAATTCTGATATACCTATAATCGTCAGTATCCTCATCAAGCATCAACTTCAGAAGATAGTTGCCTGAATCACCCGCTGGGTTAACAATATACATATCCGATACAAAAGCTCCCCTGCTTTCATCTTCGGCAAAAGTACCGTGGGCGAACATAAACAAAAAAGGTAGTAATATTAAAACAATGAATAACTTATCCTTCAGTTTAAATATCGAATTATTGATGTTCATATCTAGCCCTCCTCCTTTTAAGTCTATATATGCATATACCGTGCCAATTTTAGAAAAAATAAAAGATTTTTTTATAAGTCTTTTATTTGAAATAAGATATGAATGAGGGGGGAAATATAGTAAAAACCGTAATAGATATGTATTTCTTACTACTGTATAATATCAATACACTTAGCTACAGGGCAAAAATACATAACCTATTTATTTAGAAGTATTTATGCGAAATATTCAAAAATAAAATTGTGTATTATTTTCGACATATAGGGGTGCTTGTGTACAAAGAAACATGTGGGATGGACAAAATGTGTTAAAAGGAGTGCTTATTTGGACTCGAAACGTGAAAGAACTTTATCGGTTGTATCTTTGTCGCCGTGCCTCCATGCTTCGTATATCATGATAAGCATCTTCGTGGTCTTTGCGTCGATTATCCACTTGGCCCCCGCCAGAAGGCCGGCGGCAAGGAATTGCAGGAAATACCTTGGGAAAACAAAAGAGAAAATAAAAGCGGTTACTGACGCAAAGAACCATGGATTGCTTTTGACCCAATTCATCACTTTCCTCCTTATTTGGTTAAGGTCCGGCTTACTTATGATCTCGTATGCGTCGGAAAGAAGCTCCCTGCAACTATTACATCCGGCAATGTGCTCCTCGACCGTATTTTTATCTTCCGGCGGAAGATGTCCGCATAAATACTCGCTTAAGATCTCTTCCTGGGGGCATATCCTTCTATTCATCTCTCCTCCTGCTATTTATAGACAACTTTTTTTGCAAAATTCTTGCACTAAAAATCACAAAAAATCGTTTAGGCCCTTCCGCAGATGCTCTTTTCCTCTTTTTATATGCGACGCGATCGTATTCTCGGGCTCATTCATGATCCTTGAGATCTCCTTCTGCGTCCTTCCATCATACAGGCTGAGCTTAAGCGCCAGCTGCTGTTTATGGCTGAGCTTTGAGATCCCCCTTTCCAGCGCTTTCCTGATCTCGTTTGATTCAATGCTTTTAGAGTTATCGAGTTTGGTGGACGGCAATATTGACTTTAAGGTCCTGCCCGGCTTATCCTCGCTGAGATCTTCATCAAGAGAGCGGGCGTTCCTTTCCATCCTGAATGTCTTACTTTTGCAGTAATTGAACGTCCTGTTAACGGATATCATTGCAAGCCACGCCCTTATACACGACACATCCCTTATGCCGGAAAGCTTATCTTTCTCCCATATATAAAGAAATATTTCCTGAACGATATCCCGGAATTCGCTGTTGGGAAGGTTGATATTGAGCTTTTTCAGCTTATAGCGGACGCCTCTGGTGACCAGCCCCTGATAGCGCTTCACAAACTCGCCCCAGGCGCCATGGTCCTTATCGATACATCTTTTTATGAGCTGCTCGGTAGTCATGTGCCCATTATACTATAGATTTGATTATTTATCAATAAATATATCATTTTTCATCAAGTAGATGTTTTAATTTAGCCTGTTGGTATTGACCAGGTTGATTAGCGGGTTTTGGATTTTGCTTTTATGAGGAAGGCTTCGGTAAGGGAGAGGATGACTATCATGAAGCCGCAGAAGACGACGAAGACGTCACCGTACCGGGTATATACAGAGCGTGTGGCAGCTACGTTCACTTTGGCGGTCGCGTAACCGGACACAAAGGTGTCCCTGTCGCCCTTCTTGACCCTGGAGAGGATCTCCCCCGTCGAATCGATAAAACACGACACGCCGGTATTGGCGGCCCGTATGACCGGCACCCTGTTCTCAACAGCCCTGAAAACAGATGCCTGAAGGTGCTGTTCAGGGGCGGCAGTGCGGCCGAACCACGCGTCGTTCGTCATGTTGACCAGGAAATTCGCGCCTTTCAGGACAAACCTCCTGGCAAGCACCGGAAAAATATCTTCAAAACAGATAAGAACCCCGAACTTGTAAAAGCTCGTCTGGCGGCCCAAGGCCCCGCCCTTCATGTTCATCAATGAAACCGATCTCACCGGGAAGAGAGTGTAAATTTCGCCTTCTTTAAAGTCCCCTATCGGTTTATCAATATATCTCCTGAAAGGGATATACTTTTCAAACGGCACGTATTCCCCAAAGGGAACGAGGTGAAGTTTGTCGTATCTAGCGATCACCCCGCCCTTATCCGATAGAAAGAGAGCGCTGTTATAATAATCCCTGCCGTCGCTGTAGATCACCCCCGCAAGAAGCGGGGTCTCCACCCTTAAAGCAAGGTCCCTTAATTTCGCCGGGGCTTCTCTCGAATCCTCGATCAGGTATGGATAGGCGGTTTCCGGCCAGATTATCAGATCCGCCTTGTCGGCGGACACTTCGCGCGTCAGTATGTCATACTCCGCTTCGATATCTCTCGCGTAAGACGGGTCCCATTTTAGGTTCTGCGGGACGTTGCCCTGAACCACACTTATGCGGGGCGAACCCCAGACCTTGAAATTATCCAGTTTGTTCGTCCCGTAAGCCGTTGCTATCAGCAAAAAGAAAAGAGCGATCATCAGATACCCGATCTTTCTTTCCATGCGTGTGATGTAAGCCAGTATCGCCATGTTGAACACTATTATCAAAAACGAAACACCGTGCGCGCCAGTGAGATCCGCGATCTGTATGAACTTAAGGTTGGTGTACTGGCTGTAGGCGATAAGCCCCCACGGGAATCCCGTAAAAAGATGGCCGCGTATGTATTCCAGTACCACCCAGAAGAAAGGAAGTATGAGGATGTCCGCGGAATACTTGAAGATTATCCTGGTTATGGCGCCGAAAACGCCCCAAAAAACCGAAAGATAGAGGACAAGCACTATCGTGCCCGGAACGCTTACGTTCGGAAGCCAGTACAAAAGGCCTGCAAAGAAAATAAGGCCTGAAAAGTACCCGTAAAGGAAGCCTTCTTTTTTGCTGCTGCAGTGCTTTATAACTAAAAGAAGCGGGACAAGAAAGATCCACGCCAGGGGAGAAAGACTAAAAGGAGGGAACGCGAGAAACCCCAAAACGCCCGAAAGCGCCGAGAGAGATATTTTTACCCACCGTTTGTTTATTGATTCTTGCCGCAGCATTTTTTATATTTCTTTCCGCTTCCGCAAGGGCAAGGATCGTTGCGGCCTACCTTCGGCGTCTCGCGCTTGTAGGTCTGGGCCT
>JBAROI010000052.1:0-26693 GCA_049642015.1 Candidatus Omnitrophota bacterium
CCAGGTATTAGAACCCTATCAAACGCCCTCGCCCATTACATGATGGGAATCGTTTATGATAATTTCGGGAAAACCGAAACAGCCATGGCTGAATACGAAAAAGCCCTTTCGTACAAGGACGATGTAGGCGACATTTATCTGAAACTCGGCGCCGACCTTCTCATATTGGGAAAGCTTGAGAAGGCGACCGCGATGCTTGAAAAATCGGCGCAGGTCGACCCGGAAAACACGAAACCGCATCTTCTTCTGGCGATCGTATATACCACAAAGGGCGAATACCAGAAGGCGGAAGCCCAGTATGAAGAGGCCCTGAAACAGGATCCTGAAAACCTCAGGATACTGATGTTCCTGTCGGATCTATTCATTGTTCAACAGAAGCTGGATAAGGCGGCGGAAATATATGAAAGCATCCTCAAGATAACAAGTGAAGACGCGGTCATCTATTTTAACCTGGGAGTGATCTACAGCAAACTGGGCCAGCTGGATAAGGCCACGGCGAACCTGGAAAAGGCCGTGGAAATAAACAAGGATTATTTTGAGGCGAACGTCATCCTCGGGTTTATTTATGAAATGCAGGACAAGTTCCCGGAGGCGGCAAGGCAATACGAGAAAGTCATAGATATGGACCCCCTCAACAAGGACGCGTATCTCCGGCTGGGTGAGATCTATTACCGGACAGGAAAACTTGATAAAGCGATCGAACAAAACCGGATTTTGATGCGCCTGGACAAATATTCTCCGGAACCGTACCTGAGGATCTTCAGCATTTATGTGGACGAGAAAAAACATGGCAAAGCTGAAAAGATCTTAAAAGAAGCGATGGGTAAAGGCATCTCAAGCGCGAGCATTTACGCGAGCCTCGGGTACCTGTCGGTCCTTGAGAAGAAATACGATGACGCAATCGACAATTACACCATAGCGGTCGAAAAAGAACCGGACAATGATCTTTATAAGTTTTATCTGGGTGCGGCGGCGGACCGGCTCGGTAAAAGAGAAGAGGCCATAAAGATTTTAGAGGACGTAATATCCAGGTCGCCTGATTTTCCCGAAGCGTATAACTATCTCGGGTACTTATACGCCGAAGAGGGAATAAACCTGGATCGCGCTATTGTGCTGGTAAAGAAAGCGCTTGCGTATGACCCGGAAAACGGGGCCTACATTGACAGTTTAGGTTGGGCATATTATAAAAAAGGTATGCTTGACGAAGCGCTGGAACAGTTGATCAGGGCGGTAAAGTATCTCCCGGACGACGCGATAGTCAGAGACCACCTGGGTGACGCGTATTTTTCCAAAGGCGAACTCAAGAACGCCGCTTCTGAATGGAAAAGGTCTTTAAAGCTGGAACCCGGCAGCCGGGCAATTATGGATAAGCTGAAGGGCGTTAAGGAGAAAGTGAGAAAGAGGTAAATGAGGCCCAAACTTACGGAACGTAAGTTTGTAGGCCGAATTTACCTCGAGCAAAGCGAGAGGCCATTATATGGAGAAAATAGACGACGTAAAAGTCCTTAAGAAAAAAGCGATCGCGCTCCGGCGGGATGTATTGACCATGCTTACAAAGGCCGGCAGCGGGCACACCGGAGGATCTTTGTCGATAGTGGAAATTCTGATCACCCTTTATTATCAGAGAATGAACATTGACAGCAAAAGGCCTGACCGCAAAGACCGCGATAAATTCGTATTGTCAAAAGGACACGCCTGCCCTGCGCTCTATGCCGTTTTGGCCGATCGCGGGTTTTTCCCGCGTGAAGAATTATGGACTTTAAGAGAACTCGGATCGCGCCTGCAGGGACATCCCCAGCTGGGCTTGCCGGGAGTGGAGATATCCAGTGGCTCTCTCGGCCAGGGCCTGTCCGTAGCCGTAGGGCTCGCGCTCGCGAACCGCCTGGATAACGTAAATGCAAGGGTTTATTGCCTCATGGGCGACGGGGAAACTAACGAAGGGCAGATCTGGGAAGCCGCAATGACGGCGGCTCACTACAATTTAGATAATCTGTGCGGCATAGTTGATTTTAACAAATTGCAGATAGACGGGTTCTGCTGCGATGTGATGGACCCCGGCCAGTACAAAGAAAAATGGGAGCACTTTGGCTGGCATGCTATAGAGGCTGACGGGCACGATTTTACAGAACTTAATAAGGCATTCGATGAATGCCAAAAGATAAAAGGCAAGCCACAGGTTATTATTGCGCATACCGTAAAGGGAAAAGGCGTTTCTTTCGTGGAGAATAAAGTCGAGTGGCACGGAATCGCCCCGAAGGAAGAAGAACTTAAAAAGGCTTTGGCGGAATTAGACGAACAGGAAAAAGAATTATCCTAAAGCAAAAATTAAGGGAGAAATATTATGATTAACAGAAGACTAGGCATGTATTTCAGGCAGTACAAGACCATGATTATACTCTCGGTTGTGGTCTTTGTATTGATCATACTCTCGATCATAGGGCTTATGTCGCTGGAATCGTTTTACCGAAAGATGACACTTGCGACCATGCCTGTACAGTTCATTATGGCTGGTATCCACGCCGGTATATTCGTTTTTATGTACCTTACTTTTATGCGTGGCGGGTTTGCTAAGCTTGACAAGGCCCCCATTAAAGGGAAGGACGTTTCGATAACCTGGGATGATGTTATTGGGATGCACGACGTTAAGCTGGAGGCCAAGGAGGTAGTACAGCTTATCAGAGACAGGGCTCAAGTGACAAAAATGGGAGGAAGCGTAGTAAAGGGCCTTATTATGCTTGGCCCTCCGGGATGCGGAAAGACTTATCTTGCGAAAGCAATAGCTACCGAAGCCGACATGCCTTTTATTTCAATGTCAGGAAGCGAATTTGTCGAGGTCTTTGTCGGTGTAGGCGCGTCACGTGTACGCAAACTTTTCAAAAAAGCGCGGGACCTCGCTTACGGATACGGCGGATGCATTCTCTTTATCGATGAAATAGACGCTATAGGAAGGTCCAGGTCGTTCAATTTTGGGGGCGGACAGGAAACGAATAGCACCTTAAACCAGATGCTTGCTGAGATGGATGGCCTCAAAGGAAAAGAGCAGAACATGGTCGTTATAGGTGCTACAAACGCGCCTGAAGAGCACCTCGACCAGGCTCTCCTTCGCCCGGGAAGATTTGACAGGAAGATCATCGTTACTAAACCATCACAGGAAGACAGGGAAAAGCTGTTCAAATTCTATCTCGATAAGGTTAAAGCGGAAACAGACCTGGATCTAGGACGCTTGGCCCGCCGCGCCGTAGAAAAAAGCCCCGCGGATATTGCCAATATAGTTAAAGAGTCCGCACTGATAGCGACCAGACACAAAAAGAAAGCCATAGGCCTTAAAGAGATCAGTGAAGCTTTTGAGCGCGTTGATCTTGGAATAAAGTATCGCCTTAGCATGACTGCAAAAGAAAAGCAAATGACAGCTTACCATGAGTCAGGACACCTGATAACGACTTTTCTTAAGGCGCCTTCAAAAAGCGTTTTCAAGGCGAGCATAATACCCCGAAGAGGAACACTGGGAGTGGTATGGTCTCCTGAAAAGGAGGAAATACACACAAAAAGCAGAGAGCAGTTACTTGCGGAGATAATGATATCGCTTGGGGGGTATGTGGCCGAAAAGATAAAATTCGGCACCACTACAGAAGGAGTAAGCAACGATTTCAGTAAGGCCATGGGTACAGCCCACACTATGGTATGGAAACTTGGCATGGGAAAAAGCGGGATTATCGGTGACCATACATTATTACTTACACGGAGAGATCTTCGCGGAAACGAGCTCCACGAGATGCTTTCAGAAGATGTTAAGCTTGCCCTTAACAAAGATACCGAAGAGATACTGAAGGACTGTCTCGTGGAGGTGCAGGAGACATTAGAAAAGAACAGGAAAATACTTGATAAGTTCTCTAAGGAACTTTTTGAGCGCGAAGAACTTGAGTACGACGAGATAATCGCGATATTTAAGGAATTCGGGATAGAAGAAATCGCATATGACGCTGACGTATCAGCGGAGGACAGAAGCTGGGATGAAAAGGTTTAGTTTGAAGGCAAAAAATCTGACGATTTTAGCTACTGCCATGGCGCTTGTAGTTTGCGCTGCGCTTTTATTGCCCGCCTGCATGCCGACGTACCCCAAGGAAAAGCTCGCCGAGACCGTCAGGGAAGTCTGCAGGATCGAGTACAACATGGAAGTGGACGTCGTCGTTAAGGGCTCCACCATGGGGATATATTATCCCATGAAGAGCCTTCTTGACGTGGGGCTCGGGATAAACAAGGACGCGTGGGACGACATAAGCAACCTCGTGTTGGTGGCTTCGCGGGTGGTTTTGAGCACGGACGCGGACATAAAGTTTTACTGCGTGATCACGCAGGACGCGAGGCTTCCCGAACTTCAGGTCGTCATAATAAAGTACGTGGAAGACGTCAAACGCGGGATGTACCGCAACATATCGCGGAATGAATCTTACAAGCGCACTCTTTTCAGCATCAATCTTACGCCGCAGGCGAAGAAAGAGCGTTCTATAGAGAAAGTCTTTGATAAGATGGAAATCGAAGAGAAAACTCGCGAGAAAGTGATGGATGAATTTTTCAGGGCCGCGCCCACGAAGCTGTCCGACGTGGGCTATTGGAGAGGCCGGTTCTATTTGAAAGATATCACGATGGAGGAGTTTCTCGCCGCGCAGATCGCCAACAGGGTGAAGATCGATTTTCGCACCGAGAAGAACCTGACGGAAATTTTTGATTATAAATCCGCCGAAGGGTCGTTCATGTCGAGCAAAGGCAAAAGATATTTCCTTCTTCAATTCAAGATAGCCGACAAGGCGCCGAAAGAAGAAAGTCTTACCGATCCCCGCGTTGAAAAAGTCCAGGAGATCGTACGCATAGCGAACGAGGTGGTGTACGGGTACAAATTCAAAGATTTTGATTTTATGGAGATGTTCGATCAGTACGAGAACGTCAAGCTATGGATAAATGAAAAAGATATTTACGATTTCAACAGAAAAAAATTGCCCGTAAAAGAAATAGTGCACGCACCCCCAAGCTACTTTTAATAGTGTTAGGAGAAGTTCATGGATAAAGAAAAACTTGCGAATAAGTCCACCAGGGACGGCTTTGGAGTGGCCCTACTGGAGCTGGGAGAGAGCAATAAAGACGTCGTTGTTTTGTCCGCGGACCTTACGGAATCCGTAAGGGCCCACTGGTTCAAAGAAAAGTTTCCGGACCGTTTTATAAGTCACGGTGTAGCAGAACAGGACATGATCGGGGCGGCAGCCGGACTGGCCCTTTCGGGCAAGGTCGCGTTCGCGTGCACTTTCGGGGCTTTTGCCAGCGGCCGCGCGTGGGACCAGGTAAGAGTATCCGTTGCTTACATGAACCTTAACGTGAATATTGCCGGCACCCACGGAGGGATTTCCGTAGGAGGGGACGGGGCGACGCACCAGGCGCTTGAAGAGATCGCGCTTATGCGCATACTCCCCAACATGGCCGTGGTTGTTCCCGCCGATGCTGAAGAGGCCTACTTGGCCACTAAGCAGGCCGCGGAAATGCCCGGACCCGTGTATCTCCGACTGGGAAGGTCCGGAACTCCCACGATAGAGGGAAAACCCGAATTTCACATAGGTTCCGCGAACTTACTGCGCGAAGGCAAGGATGTCACGATCATTGCCTGCGGCCACATGGTCGAAAAAGCGCTCAAGGCGGCTAAAAAGCTTGAATCCAGGAATATACAGGCCAGGGTAATAGATCTGCACACACCCAAGCCTATCGATAGAGAAGCGATAAAAAAAGCGGCCCGTGAGACAGGCGCTATATTGACGGTGGAAGAGCATACTATTTACGGAGGCATGGGCAGCGCCGTCGCTGAAGTAGTAGTGGAAGAGTGCCCCGTTCCCATGGAATTCATGGGCATCAGGGACGCGTTCGGTCTCAGCGGAAAGCCGGATGAGCTTTTCGAATATTTTGGCCTGACGGAAGACAACATCGCGAAGAAAGCGGAAGAGCTTGTCAAAAGAAAATCATGATCCTTACTGCACCCGCCAAGATCAACCTGTATCTTAAGGTCCTTTCGAAGAGAGATGACGGATATCATCAGATCGAAACCTTGCTTGAAAGGGTTTCCCTTGCTGACCGCCTGTCCGTGGAAGAGGCCGAGGGATCCACGGTTATCGTTTGCAATAAACCAGACGTGCCTACGGGGCCGGGCAGTTTGATGGACCGTACTGTTCAGCTATTCAGGAAGGAAACAGGCAAAGACCTTCATTTTGACGTAAAACTGGAGAAAAACATCCCCATCGGGGCCGGACTGGGGGGCGGCTCCAGCGATGCAGCGGCCCTCTTGAGGGGAATGAACGAACTGGCCGGATCCCCCCTCGAAAAAGACTCTCTTTTGAGAATATCCGGTGAACTCGGAGCGGACATTCCATTTTTTATGAGCGACAGCCGGTTTGCCTACGGAAAGGGGCGCGGCGATATCATCCAGGCAGTAGATGCCCCCCTGGAAATATGGCACGTTCTCGTTACCCCTCCTTTTGAGGTAAGTACAAAAGATACATATAATAAAGTGTCAGCTTTCAGCTTGACAAATGATAAGGGCGTTGATAGAATATTCACCGCTTTTCTTGACGGAAAAGACATAAGTGCTATTGCGGAAAACCTTTGCAATGATTTGCAGGCGGTTACTTTACGAAATTTCCCTGCCCTGGGGCAGGTATTTTCCGAACTGGAAAAAGAAGGCGCCAAGGGAGTGCTTCTTTCCGGGAGCGGTTCCACGGTTTTCGGGATTTTTAGCCGTGAAGATGCCGAGAAAGCCGGGGAGGAGCTGAAAAAGGTCTTCCCGGAAGCGGATAACTGGAAAGTATCGATCGTCAGGACATGCTAAAAGCAACTATTCAGGTGAATGCATCTGGAGAAAGGAGAGAAAGATGAAGATTACGGAAGTAAGGATCTTTCCCGTGGAGTCGAGAGACGGAAAACTGAAGGCGTTCGCGACCATGACGTTTGATGACTGGTTTGTAGTCAGGAACGTGAAGGTCATCCAGGGGAATAGCGGTCTCTTTGTGGCGATGCCTTCCAGAAAAGCCGTGGATTCCTGCCCGAAATGCAAGTTTAAGAACGCCAGGAGTAGCCGTTTTTGTAACCAGTGCGGGGCTGAAATAGGACAAAAGATGCCCGCTGTGGGGACTGAAAGCGCTGCTGAACACATGGATATAGCCCATCCGATAAAGCAGGAATGCCGGATGTATATCCAGGAACAGGTGTTGGAAGCATATACCAGTGAAAGTGACAAGCAGCAGCAAGAAGGCGGAGAGTACAAGCCCCAGACGGATGAAGGCCTGAGTACAACGTCGCAGAAACTGGAAAGCAGCGAGGAAGAATCGCAGGATATAGAACTGTAAGTTTCCTGCCCGTTCAACCCGTCAGGAAATATTCTTTAACGGATTGAAATAGTTGGCGGGTAGTGTAATGGTAGCACCGCAGCTTTTGGAGCTGCTTGTCAAGGTTCGAATCCTTGCCCGCCAGCCATGGAAATATGTCATCCCGGAATCGGCCGCGGGCCGATATCCGGGATCAAATAAAAATATTATGTGGTCCCGGGTCTCCTTCGCTTTTGGCTCAGTCGCCCGGGATGACATACTTTTACTATGAATAATGTAACAGCGGTTATCCTTGCGGCTGGAGCGGGCACAAGGATGAAAACAGAGCTCCCCAAGGTGCTTCATCCGCTTGGATCAGGCACGATCCTTGGCAAGGTTGTATCCCGCCTGAAGCAGGCCGGGATACAGGATATTGTAGCCGTCGTCGGCTACAAGGCGGAACTGGTCGAGAAAGTTTTTGGGAAAGACGTTTCTTTTGTCAGACAGCCTGAGCTTCTCGGTAGCGGAAACGCGCTTGCTTGCGCGGTAAGAAGCCTTAAAGATAAGGGAGGCGCCATCCTCGTTACATGCGGCGATGTTCCTCTTATTGAGGCCGCTACGTATGAAGGGCTCCTGCGGGAACATACGAAGGGGAGCGATTCCTGCACTTTTCTGACGTGCAATATGGAGGAAGCTTCGTCTTACGGCAGGATCGTCAGAGACGCGCAAGGAAACGCCCAAAGGATCGTCGAGGAAAAAGACGCGTCCGAAGAAGAGAAGAACATCAAAGAGATCAACGTCGGGACTTATTGCTTTAAAAGCGCGGAGCTTGGCAAGTACATAGACGACATAGAGATCAACGAAAAAAAGAAAGAGTTTTATCTTACTGATATAGTCGAGATACTCGTGCGCAACGGGGGAAAAGTTTCAACCCGGAGCTGTGAAGTAGATGAGATCATAGGGATAAATTCTCGAAAGGACCTGGCAGTGGCTAACAAGATGCTGAACAAGAAGACTCTTGAAAAATTGATGGATTCCGGCGTTACGATAATCGATCCGGATTCCACTTACGTGGGCGAAGGCGCGGAAATAGGAAAAGACACCGTTATATTCCCGTGTACAGTAATCGCTTCGGATGTCAAGATAGCCGAGGGATGCAAAATAGGGCCTTTTGCCAGACTCAGACCCGGTACCAGGATATCCTCGGGTGCGGAGATAGGAAATTTTGTGGAATTGTGCCGTACAGAGATCGGGGAAGGAACGAAAGTAAAACACCACACTTATCTTGGCGATACTGTAGTAGGCAAGAACGCGAACATAGGAGCCGGTACGATCACCGCGAATTACGACGGCGAAAATAAATTTCCCACGGTGATCGAAGACGGTGCTTTTATAGGCGTGAACGCGGTATTGATAGCACCTGTCAAGATCGGCAAAGACGCGAAAGTCGGAGCCGGCAGTGTGGTCACTAAGAATAAAGACGTGCAGGCGGGTCAGACGGTTGCCGGTGTCCCGGCTAAACCGCTTATCCGCAAGAACAAGGAGAGAGAACATGGATAAATTGGCGGTTTTTACCGGAAACGCGAACCCGGAATTCGGAAAAAATATATGCAAAAATCTGGAAATATCTCTCGGTGCTTGCACGGTCGATCGCTTTAGCGACGGAGAGATCCGCGTTAAGATCAATGAGAATATCCGCGGCAAAGACGTATTTATAGTCCAGTCCACATGTAATCCTGCTAGCGATTACCTAATGGAACTGTTGATAATGATAGACGCCGCGAAAAGAGCTTCTGCGAAGAGAATAACGGCGGTTTTGCCGTATTTCGGTTACGCCCGGCAAGACAGGAAAGACCAGCCGCGCGTGCCCATTACTGCGAAGCTGATCGCGAACCTGCTGGATCGCGCCGGGGCGGACAGGGTTATCACGATCGATCTCCATGCCGGGCAGATACAGGGATTTTTTGATATACCTCTGGACCATCTTTACGCCATTAAAACTTTTGAAGAATATTTTAAAAAGAAAAAGCTGAAGGACCTGGTGGTCGTCTCTCCTGACGTAGGCGGCATAAAGATGGCAAGGGCATACGCCAAAAGGTTGCGCGCGGGGCTGGCCATTGTGGACAAGCGCCGCATTAATGACGTTCAAGCGGAAGTCATGCACATAATGGGTGACGTTGGAGGAAAGAACGTTGTTATCGTCGATGATATAATCGCTACCGCCGGGAGCCTGGCAGAGGCAGCCAACGCGTTAAAAAAGAATGACGCAAAGGATATATACGCCGCGATCACTCACCCGGTGTTGAGCGGACCCGCCATTGAGCGGATCTCAGGCGCCCCGATAAAGGAGCTCGTAGTCACCGACACGATACCTCTCAATGATGAGAAAAAGATAAAGAACATAACTCAGCTGTCGGTGGCACCGCTGTTCGGGGAAGCGATAAGAAGGATACACAACGAAGAAACAATTAGTGCATTATTCGAATAATGCACTAATTGATCCCGTTAACTGTTGCCTAATTGGGTAGCGGAAACAATAAGCGCATTGTTTGAATAGAAAAGGAGCGACAAGAAGATGGAGAAGATACTATTAAAAGCTACAGTGAGAGGAAGTTTTGGGAAAAGCGCAAGCAAACATCTGCGGAAGGAAGGAAACGTTCCGGGAGTGATATACAGGGACGGCAAAGTCGGCGTTAACGTCCAAGTCGACGAGAACGACCTGTGGCACGCGCTGCACACGGAAGCCGGAGAAAATGCCATTATCACGATGGACATTTCAGACGGGGAAAAACCTCTGCAGAAAACCGTTATCGTGAAAGAACTGCAGACACATCCCCTGAACGAAAAATTTCTGCATGTTGATTTTCACGAGATCTCCCTTAAGGAAAAACTTAAAGTAAACGTGTCTATTACGGTAAAAGGTGAATCGGTTGGTGTTAAGGAAGACGACGGCGTTCTGGCCCAGCTTCTATGGGAGATCGAAGTAGAGTGCTTGCCGACTGAAATACCGGAGCACATCGATATACACGTCGATGAACTGCGGATAGGAGATGCCATTCACATCAAGGATATTGTCGCCCCCGCAGGAGTGGCGCTGATGGGGGATCCCGAGCAGATCGTAGTCACGGTGAGCCTGCCTAAGGCGGAAGAAGAGCTGGAGGAAGAAGAGCTGGCGGAAGAAGAGGCCGGAGAGGCGGAACCGGAAGTTATCAAGAAAGGCAAGAAAGAGGAAGAAGAAGTTGTCGAGGGTGCAGAAGAAAAAACTCCCCCCGCCAAAGAATGATGAAAATTGTAGTTGGCCTGGGAAACCCCGGCTTTAAGTACAGGAATACGAGGCATAATATCGGGTTCAGGATTCTGGACCTGCTTGCCAAAAAATACCGTCTCGGTATAAAGAAAAAGGCTTTTCAAGGCATTTATGGCGTCGGCCGCGTCGCAGGACGCGAAGCAATGCTGTTTAAGCCGATGACATATATGAACCTTTCGGGCGAGGCGGTACATGCGGTTTGTTCGTCTCACCTGGAAGACAAAGAGGACATTCTGGTTGTGACCGATGACGCTGACCTGCCTTTCGGCAGCATAAGATTCCGTAAACAGGGGTCCTCCGGAGGGCACAATGGCCTGCAGTCTATCATTGAGAGGATGGGCCCCGATTTTGCAAGATTGAGGGTGGGGATAAGGAGCACCGAAAGAGTTGAGGACATGGCGGCGTATGTCCTGTCGCCCTTTCCGAGAAAAATACGGCCAGAACTGGACAATATCCTCGAAAATGCGGCAGATTGCATCGAAACCTGGCTTGAAAAGGGCGCAAAAGAAGCAATAAGCCGCTATAATTAAGTAGTAATATATTAAAATCTTGATAATTATAATTATCTATGTTATCATCTAACAAACAAAGTGGCGGTAAACAATGGAAAACGTGAATTCTTACTCTGGCTTATTTATTATTGTCCCGGAAAAAAGCGATTCGATAGAGGACGTGAAAAACGCGATACACTCTATTATCAGTGAAAATTCCGGAAATATTGTCTCGACGAACGTTCTAGGTAAAAAAACACTGGCTTATCCGATTAAAAAAAGAAAAGAAGGTGTGTATTGCGAGATCGCTTTTACGGCACCCGCCGAGTCCATCTCGAACATGACGCGCCTTTTTCAGATAAACACCGACCTATTACGGGCCGCGATAACCCGTCAGAGTTAAATTAAAATAACATGATGCGCTAAAAGGAGATAGAAAAATGGCAGCGAGTTTGAACAAGGTTTTTTTGATGGGCAACCTTACGAGAGATCCGGAACTCCGGTACGTTCCCAGCGGAGCAGCTGTAGCCAATTTTACGGTTGCCGTTAATCGTCCCTACAAAGATTCTACCGGTGAGAAGAAGGAGGAAGTTTCGTTTATCCGGGTGGTCGTATGGGGGAAGATGGCGGAAATTTGCGGCGAATACTTGTCAAAAGGACGCCCTGTCCTGGTGGAAGGACGCATGAAGTCAAGGGCATGGGAGGACCAGTCCGGTCAGAAGAGGAGTACGCTGGAAGTTGTGGCTAACAGCGTTCAGTTCCTGGGATCACGGACAGCGAAACAGCAGGAAGCGCCCGCCGGCGAAGTCGGCAGCATCGATCTTAACGAGGAATATGGTGATACTAGCGCGGGCCCGTCGGATGTGGGCCAGAAAACAGACGAAGGGGAGATCCCCTTTTAGGAGTGATCAGCATGGTAAAAAAGAAAGAAAAAAGAAAGATCCAAAGAGTATTCAGAAAGAGACCATGCCGGTTGTGCAGGGATAAAGTGAAATCGGTAGATTATAAAGACGTTGATTTCTTGTCGAAATTCACCTCTGACAGGGGCAGGATCCTTCCTTCCAGGATCTCGGGGAATTGTGCTAAGCATCAACGGATGGTTTCCAATCAGATCAAACAGGCGCGGATAGCGTCTCTGCTTCCTTTTGCCAAACCGGGAACAGAGAGCAAGTCGCCCTTTTTTAGGGCAAGAAGAGGTGGCAGGTGAAGATTGTCCTGGTAAAAGACGTAGAAGGCCTTGGGATAGTGGGCGATGAAGTAGAGGTGACAGACGGCTACGCCAGAAATTACCTTATACCGGGCGGTTCGGCCATGGAAGCCACGCCGGGCGCGTTACGGCTCCTTGAGCAGAAAAAGCAAAAGAGACAGCGCCTGGAGCAGAAGATAAAAGAAGAATTCGAAGAACTTGCCGGGAAGATGAAGGACGCTTCCTGCACCATTTCGGTGGAAGCCGGCGAAGAAGACAAGATCTTCGGTTCCGTGACTTCAGACATGATCGCCCAAAGCCTTTCGCAGGAAGGCATCGAAATAGACAAAAAGAAAATCACTCTCGTCGAGCCGATAAAATCTCTTGGCGTTTATAACGTTGATATCAAATTACATCCAGAAGTAAAGGCGCAGGTAAGGGTCTGGGTTGTTAAAAAGTAAGAGACCCTCTTGTCTGAAATTGGGAAATGATTCCGAAGACTCTTATCGAAAAAGTACCTCCCCAGAATATCGAAGCTGAGATCGCAGTCTTGGGTTCGATGTTGCTCGACCGTGAAGCCATCGCCAGGGCTATAGAGCTCCTGGAGGAAAATGCGTTTTACAGCGAAGCGAACAAAAAAATATTCCAGGCCATAGTCAAGCTTTACGATGAAAACAGGGCCGTAGATATTGTCACCCTTATTGATGAACTGAAAAAAAGGAACACCCTGGACGAGATGGGCGGCCCGACATACATCACGGAGCTGGCAAACAGTATCCCTACCGCCGCGAACATCGAGCACTACGCGAAAATAGTCCGCGAAAAATACCTTTTAAGAAACCTTATAAATACCGCCACCCAGATAGTTTCGGAAAGCTTTGAGCCTGCCAGCGAGGTTGAAGAACTTCTGGACAGGGCCGAAAAATTGATCTTCGATATTACTTCCGACAGGAAAGGCGATTTTCACGTTCTTGCGATGAAGGACGTTGTCAAGGACAGCATTGAAACAATAGACCAGCTGTATCAAAGAAAAGAGCACATTACCGGCATTCCCACGGGGTTCCACGACCTTGATGTAAAGACCGCGGGCCTCCAGAGATCAGATTTTATAGTGCTGGCAGGGCGGCCTTCCATGGGTAAAAGTGCTTTAGCGATCTCCATGCTGCAGCATGCCGGCGTGGTGGCGAAAATGCCTTGCGCTTTTTTCAGTCTGGAAATGTCTAAAGAACAGCTCGCCCAAAGAATGCTCTGTTCGATAGCCCACGTCAACGCGCACAAAGTGAGAACCGGATTTTTCTCGCAATCTGACTGGCAAAAACTTATCGAGGCCGCGGACAAGCTTTCCAAGTCACCCATCTACATCGATGATACGCCCTCGATATCCGCGCTCGAGATGAGGGCTAAAGCGAGAAGACTTAAAGCGAAGCACGACATTCAGCTTCTGGTCGTAGACTATATGCAGCTTATGAGGGGTGCGTCCCGGTCAGAAAACCGCCAGCAGGAAATATCGGAGATATCACGGTCGATAAAAGCGCTTGCCCGCGAACTCGACATACCTATTATAGCTGTAAGCCAGCTCTCCAGGGCTGTTGAACAAAGACAAGACCACCGTCCGCAGCTTTCCGACCTCAGGGAGTCGGGAGCCATCGAGCAGGACGCGGACGTGGTACTGCTCCTCCTCAGGGAAGAATATTATAGTCCGACCGAGGAGAATAAAGGTATAGCAGAGGTCATAGTGGCTAAACAACGGCACGGTCCTACGGGAACCATAAAGCTGGCGTTTTTGCCCGAATACATGATGTTCAGCAATCTTTCCAGGATTGAAGAAGAGGAAGGTTTTTAATGAAAAATAGACATTTATTTACGGTTTTGGTCCTTGTTTTGTTTTTTGCTTTTTCCGGCATTTTTTCGGAAGCCCAGCAGGCCGAGGACAAAAGAATAATCGATATCCAGATCAAAGGAAATTATTCGATAAGCACGGCTACCATTTTGAACAGGATAAAGATCAAGCCGGGAGACCGGTTCGAAGAAGCGGCTATCAATAGAGAGCTGAAGCGGCTTTACGCAATGGGTTATTTCAGCGACGTCTTTGTTGAAACGGAAGATCTGCCGGAAGGGATCATTATCACGTTTACGGTCGTGGAAAAACCTGTCATTGAGAGCATCGGGTTCAAGGGGAACGCCCGGGTAAAAAGCTCAAAACTGGCCAAGAGCGTAACCGTCAAGGAAGGGGACCTTCTTGACTTCAGCCGGCTTGCGCAGGATGTCTCCGAGATCAAAGCCTATTACGTGGAACAGGGGTACAAGAACGTTTCCGTGGATTACAAAGTCAAAAGGGACGCGGAGACCGGCAAAGCCGATGTTATTTTCCTCATCGACGAAGGGGCGTCCGTAAAGGTGAGATCCATAAAAGTGGAAGGCAATGAAAACATTCCTTCAGGCGAGATCCTGAAACTCATGACCACTAAAACGGCGTGGTGGTTTATCCGCAAAGGGTCCTTCGACGAAGAAAAATTCCAGGCGGACCTTGACCGCGTAGCTATTTTTTACAGGAGCAAGGGATACCTCGATGCCAAGGCCACCGGCAGGACGGATTACTCCGAGGACGGTAAGAACTTGCACCTGACGGTTGTCGTTGATGAGGGGAAAAAGTATCTGGTCGGCGATATTATCGTAAAAGGTGAGCTGGCGTTCCCGCAGAGAGAGATCGAAGACCTTATCAAGATGAAAAGCGGTGACGCCCTTGATTACGATAAGATAAAGGCCGACATGGAAAGCATCCGCGTTTTTTACTATGACAGGGGCTACATGGACGCGGACATCGACCTTCAGCAGAAATATAATGCATCGACTGACAAGATGGACATTGCTTATATCATCCAGGCGCACGACGAGATCTACGTGGGAAAGATCAATGTCGTCGGGAATACCAAGACCAGGGATAAGGTAATACGTCGCGAACTCAGGGTTTATCCCGGCGAGAAATACGACGGCGATAAGCTTAAACGCAGCAAGGAAAGAATATACGATCTGGGTTTCTTTGAAGATGTTTATTTTGAAACCGTTCCGACTTCCAAGAAAGACGTAAAAGACCTGGATGTTGCGGTCAAAGAGACCAAGACCGGCGAATTTTCATTCGGTGGCGGATACAGTTCCGTGGACGCGTGGATCGGTTTTATCCAGATCAAACAGAGAAACTTTGATATACTGAATTTCCCCACGTTTACCGGCGGCGGCCAGGACCTTACCGTCAGGGCCGAACTTGGTACCGCCAGGCAGAATTATCTATTGAGCTGGACAGACCCGTGGATATTCGATTATCCGCTTCTTTTCGGTTTTGACTTTTACCGGGAGGAGCACAACCGGTTTGGTCAATCCGGTTACGGTTATGATGAAACACGTACGGGGGGCGACCTGAGGCTGGGAAAGGAGCTCACGGAGTACCTGAATACCGGGCTTATTTATAACCTGGAAGAAGTACAAATTTCCAACATCCCCGATAATGCCACGGAGGACTTGGAGAGAGAGACGGGCAAGAACTGGATAAGCCGCCTGACGTGGAATACTTCTTATGACAAAAGAGACAACAAATATTCGCCAAAAAAAGGTTATTACGCCATGATGTCCCTTGAAGATGCCGGTGGATTCTTGGGCGGCGATAAGGATTTTGTGAAGGGCTGGGGCACGGCGAGCGTTTATTTTAATGTATTGGAAAGGATCGTCCTCGAACTTAAGGGGCGCGGCGGACTTGCCGACAGTTACGGGGATTCCGACGAAGTGCCGATATACGAAAGGTTTTTCGCCGGCGGCGGCACGTCGATACGCGGGTATAACGAAAGAGCTGTCGGCCCAAGGGACAGGGGGACCAATACCGCTCTTGGAGGCGAAGCCATGGCCGTAGGTAACGCGGAAGTGACTTTCCCCATATTTAAAAAATTGGTAAAAGGCGCGGTCTTTTATGACGTGGGAAATGTGTGGAAAAGAGCGGAAGACATGTTCACTACCGGGTACAAACAGGGTGCAGGCATCGGCGTGCGCGTTAAAACTCCCATAGGGCCGGTGAAGCTGGACTGGGGGTATCCGCTCAACAAGAATTACGACGACAAAAGAGAAGGGCAATTCTACTTTAGTGTGAGCCATGGTTTTTAAGTGAGGCCCAAACTTACGGAACGTAAGTTTGAAGGCCGAATTTATCTCGAGTTCATCAGAGATGAACGAGAGATTGCGAATGAGGAATGGTGCTAAAAAAAGAAAAAGCAGGAGGAGAAATGATCAAGAAAACATTTGCGCTTTCGATAGCGGTTTTTATGGTAATTGGATTTCTGGCGCCTCTGGCTAAGGCCGATGAAGGAAAGATCGGATATGTCGACCTTAGAAGAGCTTTTTATGATTATCAAAAGACCAAGACATTTGAAAGCGAGCTCAACAAGATAACCGATAGCCGTCAGAAGGAGAGGACAAAGAAAGTCGAATCGATCTCTAAATTACGTGACGAGCTTGAAATATTATCCGGTAACGCGAAGAACAAAAAACAGACGCAGGTAGAGACCGAGATAGCAACTCTGAATGAATTTGACAGGACGACCCGGCAGCAGCTGCTGAACAAGAAGAACGATATGTTCCGGGAAGTCGTCGACGACATACAGAAGATAGTGGAAGATATGGGGAAAAAGGGGAATTACGATTACATTCTTGACTCACGGAACATCATGTACAGCCGGGATAAATTTGACCTGACGGACGATGTTATTAAGCAGCTTAACAGATAAGAGTTAAGCGTTAACGAAGAAGCGTTATGAACGGTGGGCCGGGCTTAAGCCCGGCCCACAAGCATTAAGAGGGCGCTACGGTGAATAAAAAGACGATAGAAAGAGAAGTAGTTTTTTCCGGAAAGGCGCTGCAGACGGGTAAAGATGTCAGTGTCACATGTAGGCCCGCCGGGCCGGATGAAGGCATAGTGTTCCGCCGAATAGACCTGCCTGACAAGCCCGAGCTCTCTCTTAAAGACGCCGCTTTTGCCGATGCGGGCTTAAGAAGAAGCGTGATAGGGGATAGTAGCGCTACGGTCCAGACCGTTGAACACATTTTGGCCGCTTTGTGGGGACTGGAAATAGACAATATTGTCATCGAAATAGACGGAGCCGAACTTCCGGCGCTGGACGGAAGCTCTATCGAATTTTTAAAACTTTTTAAAAAAGCAGGGACGAGCGAACAGCCGGTCGGCCGGGAATTTATCGAGATCACCGACGAGGAAGAAGTAAAAGAAGGCGATTCTTCGCTGAAAGTGCTGCCCGGAGAAGCTTTCAGCGTCTCTTATCTCATCGATTACGATATCAAGTCGATCGGGCGGGAATCTTTCGACATAAAACTGGACGCCGATTCATTCGAAAACGAGATCGCCCCGGCCAGGACGTTCTGTCTGAAAAAGGAAGCAGAGGCCCTTTTGAAGGCCGGTCTCGGGCAGGGCGCGACACTTAAAAACACGCTGGTCATGGACGACGACGGCCCCGTTGGAACCGAGCTACGTTTCCCGAACGAACCCGTCCGGCATAAGATACTTGACCTTGTAGGCGACTTTTATCTTTTGGGCCGGCCGGTTCTCGGTAAGGTTGTGGCGGAAAGATCCGGACACAGCTTAAACGCGCAGATGGTCCGGAAAATTTATGAAAAATACGTGAAGTGAGCACATGATTTACGAACACTATCGTGTTCGTAAATCATAGGTGCGAACTTCACCCCACACCCAGCATATTGCTGGGTGTGGGGTTTAATTCGACCAAATAACTTACGTGCATAGTATGAACGTAAGTTATGGTCTCATTAAAAAAGGGAGTTGAAAATGAGCGGTAAAGTGCTGGATATAAAAGAGATCATGAAACGTTTACCTCACAGGTATCCTTTTCTCCTGGTGGACAGGGTAGTTGATTACGAGGAAGAAAAGTGGATAAAAGCGATAAAGAACGTCACTGTGAACGAGCCGTTTTTCCAGGGGCATTTTCCCGGGGAGCCCATCATGCCGGGCGTGCTCCAAATAGAGGCACTTGCCCAGGCGGGAGGGATACTGGCGCTTTTAAAGGGGGACAATACGAACAAGATCGCTTTTTTCATGACGATAAATAACGCTAAATTCCGTAAACCCGTCAGGCCCGGAGACCAGCTCGCTCTTCACGTGACCGTTGCAAAACGCGTGCGCCAGAATATAGTGCAGCTTCGCGGGGAAGCCAGCGTGGACGGGGAAGTCGTATCCGAAGCGGACATTATGTTCAGTATAGCCGACAAAGAGGAGTAATGGGAAAAGTAGGACTAGTAGCGGGAAGCGGGACTTTACCCCTGGAATTCGTGCAGTCGGCGAAAAAAGAGGGCGACAAGGTAGTAGTATTCGCCCTTAAAGGAATGGCAGCCGCCGAAATAGAAGACCTGGCCGACAGGACGTACTGGATAACCGCGGGCCAGTATAAAAAGTTCGCTTTTCTTCTTTTAAAGGAGATGATACGCCACCTGGCTTTTATCGGCAAGGTCCGGAAAGAAGTTATTTATGACGATGAAGCGTTGGATGATTACACGTCAAAGGGACTGAAGGATTTGAAAGACAAAAAAGACACTTCGATCTTTAAGGAGATCACAAAGCGGCTGAACATGATGGGTGTAGAGGTCATAGAAGCAACGCGTTATCTTTCTCACATGCTGCCCGAGAGAGGGGTTTTAAGCCGCAAAACCCCTGATGCTGAACTGGAAGCCGATATTTCATTCGGATACGAAACGGCAAAAAAAATGGCCGGGATGGATATCGGACAGACCGTCGTTGTAAAAGGCAGATCCGTGGTAGCCGTCGAGGCCATGGAAGGAACTAACGCGACGATCTCCAGGGCGAAGGAGATCGCCGGTGAAGGGTGCGTGATGGTGAAGGTCGGCAGGCCCGATCAGGACATGAGATGGGACGTCCCGGTCGTAGGCCCGGATACGATAGCCAAGCTCGCTGAAAACGGATTCAGCGCCCTGGCGATCGAAAGCGGAAAGATGTTTCTTGTGGAAAAGGAAAGAACCCTTAAAATGGCGGATGACGCCGATATAGCTGTAAAGGTGGTATAAGCTATGGACAAGGAAAAAGAAGCCCTCAGGATAGATCCCGCGGTAAAAACGGAAGAATTGGTGCTGGCTATACGCAAGACTTTTGATGAGAAAGGGTTTAATAAAGCGGTGGTCGGCCTTTCGGGAGGCCTGGATTCATCGGTTGTTGCCTTTCTCCTTACGAGAGCCCTCGGGAAAGAGAACGTGTTTGCGCTTATAATGCCTTACGGCGGTCAGGACACCACGGACAGCGAAGAGATCGCCGGAACGCTGGGGATAAAAAGCGAAAAGGTCGACATAGCGCCCATGGTGGATGCGTATTTTTCCCGCTTTCCCGATGCCGATAATGTGCGCCGGGGAAACAAGATGGCTCGTGAGCGCATGTCTATTCTTTACGACCAGTCGCACAAGGCAGGCGCGCTTGTGGCCGGAACCGGGAACAGGACCGAGATCCGCCTGGGTTATTTTACGCTCCACGGTGACGGGGCATGCGCTGTCGCGCCGCTAGCTTTTCTATATAAAACACAGGTGAGGCAACTGGCGGAATATCTCGGGATCCCGGACAGGATCATCAAAAAAAGACCTTCAGCCGATCTGTGGGAGGGCCAGTTTGACGAAGATGAAATAGGCGCTTCTTATATTGAGCTTGACTGTGTTCTTTGCCTGCTGGATAAAGGCCTTCCGAAAGAGGAGATCATTGAAATGGGACATGAGCGCTCAGTGGTCGAACTTGTCGTAGAAAAGATCAAAAAGAATAAGTTTAAACTGGAAGGCCCTTCGCTTTTATAAAGTCGTGTATCTCTTTCGCAGCTCTCTTCGCAGCGCCTTTCTCCCCCAGGAGAATTTTAATTTTTCTCAATTCATTTTTTATTCTAGCCATCCGCGAACTATCACCGGTGATCTCCAGGATCTCTTGAGTTAATCTTTCAGGCGTAGCGTCCTCCTGGATCAGCTCGGGAACGACCTCTCTTCCTGCTACTATGTTCGCCAAACCGACTAAAGGTATTTTAACAAAGCAGCGGGCAAGCATAATGGTTAAAGCGGCGGCGCGATAAACAATCACCATCGGCTTTTCCATTATTGCGGTCTCAAGGGTAGCCGTGCCTGAAGTGACGACGGCAAAGTCGCACTTATTTAAGCAGTCCCAGGTGTTGTCTGTTACTCGCAAAATATTGAGATCCTTATGGCCCGAAATGGCAGAATCGTAAAGGGCCTTGTCTACGTTTGAATTTTCAGCGACGACAAAACTGACGTTTTTTAATTTTTTGCGCACGTTTTCCGCGGCATCGAGCATGACGGGAAATATATTAAGGATCTCGCTTTCCCGCGAACCGGGAAGAAGGGCGATTATAAGATCTTCTTCTTCATCACGGTCGGCTATAGATAAAGGGGCGGTGTCGACAACAGGATGGCCTACGAATTTACAATTTATACCAGATTCGTTCAATAGTTTTTCTTCAAATCTGAAAAGGACCAGGGCTTTGTCCACGCGTTCTTTTATGGATCTTATTCTGCCCTCCCCCCAAGCCCATACCTGGGGTATGATGTAATATATGACGGGTATATTCATTCTGTGAAGAAAGCCGGCTATCTTGAGGTTAAATCCGGGGTAATCGACCAGGATGGCCATGGCCGGTTTTCTCTTTTGTATGCTGTCGGTCAGGTTTTTGTATTGCCGGCGGATCTTACCAAGGTTTCTTATGGCTTCCCAGACGCCTACTATCGAGAGGTTGCTTACGTGTTCTATAAGATCTACTCCTTTCCGCTTCATGCAGTCGCCGCCGATGCCCCAGAAAGAGACGCCCGGCAATAGACTTTTAAGCTCCTTAAGGAGTTCCCCGGCGCGCATATCTCCGGAAGGCTCTCCGGCTATGATCAGGATGTTGCTGTTCATTTATAGTTTTGAATTGCTGTTTATTTTTTCCAGGATGTCCAGGGCCACGCTCAGCGCCTGTTTGCCTTCGCGCCCTGATACGACCGGTTTTTTGTTGTTTTTGATGCAGTCAATAAAAGATTTGAGCTCGACTTTCAGGGGCTCCTTTTTCTTGATCTTTATTTTCATCTTTTCCGGGCCCTTTTTGGAATTGTGGAAGAGCTGGGCCTCCTGGTGGAGGTAATCCAGTAATATGTATGACTTTTCCTGAAATATGCGGATCTTGCGGGTTTCCTCCTTGGTTACCCGGCTGGCGGTAATGTCAGCGATGGCGTTGTTCTGGAAGGTCAGGCGGACGTTGGCGATATCTTCGTGTTCGGAAACGGTGCTTATCCCGACGGCCTCTATGCTTTTTACGCTGGAATTGACAAGGCCGAGGATAATGTCTATGTCGTGGATCATAAGGTCAAGCACGACCCCTACATCCTTGACGCGTTTTTTCAGTTTTATGGACCCCAGCCTTTGACATTCTATGAAACGCGGTTTTTTAAGGTACGGTTCTATTGCGCGGACGGCAGAATTGAATCTTTCGATGTGGCCGACCTGGAGGATCAGGCCTTTTTTCTCGGCCAGCCCTACAAGCGTGTCCGCTTCGTCCAGCGTTTTGGTCATCGGCTTTTCGATCAGAACGTGCTTGCCGGCCTTAAGAAAATTTTTGGCGATCGAATAGTGGAGTATAGTAGGAACGACTATGCTGACCGCGTCGATCTTGTCCAACATGTCGTGATAGTCGGTAAAATACGCCGTATTATACTTTTTGGCGGTTTTTTTCGCGGCCTCTTTCCTGACGTCGCACACCCCAATAAGCGATATTCCGCCTTTTTTTTCTATTGATGAGTATACTTTGGCGTGAAGGGAACCCAGATGCCCGGCTCCTATGACGCCTATGCGAATCTTATCCATTAAATGTCCTCTGAATATACGATTTGTTTTTCAGATTATATCACTATTATATATATAGAGCAAGGGCTAACCTGGGCTAGATCCGTCAGATCAGAAATGTACGATATCCTCGACAAAAAGCGGTATCTATGCTAAAATCTTTAACTTACGAAATACTGGCCGGAAGCCTGGAAGAATGAAAAACTATGTAAGATTCATGAAACTTATTTTACCCCATGGCGGTATTTTCGCCATGGCGGTTCTCTGCATGATCCTGTCGACGCTTTTCAGCGCTTCGCCGTTGGGGCTCATTATACCCCTGGTCGATAAGATCATTACAGGCAAGGAAATATTGATCCCCGAGGGCGTAAATCCACCTCAGGTGCTTGTCGATATCGTGCAAAAGGTAAACGAGCTTCCTGCCCTGAAACTGCTTAACATAATGACCTTGATGATAGTTTTATTGTTTCTCTTGAAAGGTCTTTTTGAGTTTTTAAAAGATTATCTCATGAGCGACGTAAGCCAGAAGGCCATCCGGGATCTGAAGAACACGATATACAGAAAATTACAAGACCTTTCAATGGACTTTTACAGCCACAATCCAACGGGGCACCTCATGTCGCGCATAACTTATGACACGGCCGTGATAAGGGACGCTATAAGTACCGGCATCGCGGACACGTTTTATCAGCCCATACAGCTCATCGCTTACGCGATAGTGCTCATAACCGTCAAAATGTATTTCGGCATTCCGTGGAGCCTGATAATCGTCAGCCTTGTAGTGTTTCCGCTTATTCTTTATCCCGTCGTGAAGATAGGCAAGAGGCTGCGGAAAATAAGCAAAAGTTCTCAGGAGAAGATCGGCGATATCAATAACATGCTTCTCGAGACGATAGTGGGAAGCAAGCTGGTCAAGTCGTTCTGCATGGAAGACTACGAATGGAGACGCTTTAAGGAGCAGAATCAGGGATTTTATAAGCTGTGCATGAAGTCCGTCAAGAGAATGAAGATCGTGAGCCCCATGACCGAGATTATCGGAGTGGTTTGCGTTGCCGTTATCCTGTGGATGGCCGGCAAGAGCATAGTCTCGGGGGAACTTTCCGCCGGGGTCTTTTCCGCCTTTCTGGCGGCCATTTTTTCCATGATGAAGCCCGTCAAGAAATTGAGCAACGTTTACGGCATAAACCAGCAGGCGCTGGCCGCCACGGAGCGCGTATTCCACCTTTTGGATGAACCCGTGACCGTAAAGGAAAAGCCCGGAGCTGAGGGAATAAAATCCTTTGACCAAGGGGTGATCTTTGAGGGGGTTTCTTTCAAGTACGAGAAGGAAAGCGTTCTTAACGATGTAAATCTTACCATAAATAAGGGAGAGATCGTGGCCCTTGTGGGGCCTTCAGGCGGCGGGAAAAGCACGCTTGTCAACCTCATCCCGAGGTTTTACGACCCGTCCGAAGGCACCGTCAGGATAGACGGGAAGGACTTAAGGGATATATCTGTTAGATCGCTCAGGGAAAAGATAGGGCTCGTAACGCAGGAAACGCTTCTTTTTAACGATTCAGTAAAGGCTAATATAAGCTACGGGCACGAGGACATTGACGAAGAACAGCTTGTTCGCGTGGCAAAGGCAGCGAATGCTCACCGGTTCATCAAGGATTTCCCCATGGGGTATGATACCGTGATCGGCGAAAGAGGCCTTAAGGTCTCGGGAGGACAGAGGCAGAGGGTAGCCATTGCCCGGGCCGTTTACAAGAATCCCCCTATCCTCATCTTTGATGAAGCGACTTCCCAGTTGGATACCGAGAGCGAAAAGCTGGTGCAGGAAGCGATCAATAACCTGATGAAGGGGCGCACGGTTATTGTCATCGCTCACAGGTTGAGCACCGTCATGCATGCCGACAAGATCGTGGTCATAGACAAGGGCAAGATCATTGACATGGGCACCCATGGAGAGCTTTTCGCGCGCAATGCCCTCTATAAAAAGCTTTACGAAATGCAATTCGCCACGTAAGCATAAAAAACACTTGCATTTACGCGCATTTTCTATATAATATTCGCTCAGTACCATTGTAATAATATTAAAAGAAGCGGTCAGACCCGTACCGCGTGATGAGCTTGTGTGGAGCTTTTTAATCACGTACTATGTCCGGACTGGCTAGCGAAAAGAGGAGGAAGGCAAATCATGCCGGCAAGTTCAAAAACAGTAAGAGAACTATTGGAAAATGGTGTGCATTTTGGGCACCAGACCAATAAATGGAACCCGAAAATGGGGAAGTTCATTTTTGGAGAAAAAAGCGGAATTTACATTATCGACCTCGAAAAGACGGAAAAAGCCCTTAAAGAAGCGCTAGATTTTCTTTATGACGCGGCGGTTTCCGGGAAGAAAGTCCTTTTTGTCGGCACAAAGAAACAGGCCAAACAGATAATCAAAGACCAGGCCCTACGCTGCGATATGTATTACGTTGATGAACGCTGGCTCGGAGGAACGCTTACCAATTTTACTACTATTCGCAAGAGCGTGAACAGGCTCAAGTACCTGGAAGAGCAAAGGGAAACGGAAGAGTACCAGCTTTTCACCAAGAAGGAAAAAGCCCGCCTTGACAAAGAACAGCAGAAATTAATCAGGAACCTCGGAGGGATAAGAGAGATGACCGTCGTGCCCGACGCGCTCGTGATCGTTGACGCTGAGGCCGAAGGGATCGCGGTTAGAGAAGCCTACAAAATGGAAATACCCATAGTCGCTCTTATAGACACCAACTGTGATCCGGATAAGGTAGATTATCCTATACCGGGCAATGACGACGCCATCCGCTCCATTCAGTACGTTGTTAATAAGCTGGCAGATGCTGTCGAAAAAGGCTACCTGGAGTATTCCGGAGGAAAGAAAAAAGAAGAAGCGGTAGCGCAAGGAGAAGCGGGGGCGGAGGAAGAAGAAGCAAAGGTAGAAGAAAAAGAGGAAGTAGAGGCCGAAGAGGGTGAAGAGCAGATCGAAGAATCGGTTGAGCAGCCTCAGGCCGAAGAGGTATCGGAAGCCCTTTCGGATGAAGACCTCGAAGGCGATATAAAACTGAACGACACGGAAGAAGAGAGCGAAGAAACGGAGGAAAGATAGAAATGAGCGTAATGGATGCCATAAAGAATTTGCGTTTTAAAACGTCTGCTGGAGTAATGGAATGCAAAGAGGCTTTAAAGGAGTCAGGCGGCGATATAGAAAAAGCTGTTGAGATACTGCGGAAAAAAGGGATCGCCAAGGCCGCGAAAAAAACTTCGAGAGTTGCCGGCCAGGGTATGATCGAAAGTTACGTGCACATAGGAAGCCGCATCGCCGTCCTGGTCGAAATAAACTGTGAAACGGATTTTGTCGCGAGAAACCACGAATTCCGCAAGGTTGCTAAAGAGCTCGCCATGCAGGTGGCGGCGGCCAATCCGCTGTACGTTTCTAGAGAGGACGTTGCCGAGGACGCCGTCGAGAAAGAAAAGGAGATCTTCCGCAGCCAGATAAAAGATAAACCCGCGGATGTGACAGAGAAGATAGTAGACGGGAAAATAGAAAAGTATTTTTCCGAGGTATGCCTTCTCGAGCAGCCCTTCATAAAAGACCCGAACGTGAAGATCAAAGAGATCATCACCCAGCTTATCGCGAAGATAGGCGAGAACATTGTAATTAAAAGATTTATCCGTTACGAACTCGGCGAAGAGAGTTAAATGGCCACGAAAATGAAAAAATTTAAACGGATAGTCCTTAAGATAAGCGGCGAAGCGATGATGGGTTCTCTCGGTTTCGGGATCGACCCCAAAGTGAACAAGTCGATCGCCGGCGAAATAAAGGCAGTCCATAAAGAAGGCATCCAGGTCGCGATCGTAATAGGAGGCGGGAACATCTTCAGGGGCCTGAAGGCTGCGAGCGAAGGAATGGACCGTTCCACCGCCGATTATATGGGGATGCTGGCGACCATGTTGAACGGCCTGGCCCTGCAGGACGCGCTTGAAAATGCCGGTGTACATACGCGTGTCCTCACGGCCATAGAGATGCAGGAGCTCGCCGAACCGTATATACGCCGGAGGGCCATCAGGCACCTGGAAAAAGGAAGAGTCGTGATCTTTGTCTGCGGGACGGGCAATCCCTATTTTACCACCGATACCGCGGCCGCCCTGAGGGCGACAGAGATAGAGGCTGACGTGATCTTAAAGGCCACAAAGGTCGACGGCGTGTACTCTAAAGACCCCGTGAAATATAAGGGCGCGAAGAAGTTCTCCGAGCTCGATTACATGGAGGTCCTTAAAAGGAAATTAAAGGTCATGGACGCGACGGCCATAAGCCTTTGCATGGATAATGACCTGCCTATAATTGTTTTCAACCTGAAGAAAAAGGGCAATATTAAACGCGTTGTTAAAGGTGGGAAAATAGGCACCATAATAAGCTAGAGAGGTGATTTGTCATGGGTATGACAGAAGTCGACAGACTCACAAAAGAATCCGAGGACAAGATGAA
>JBAROI010000074.1:0-2763 GCA_049642015.1 Candidatus Omnitrophota bacterium
TCGGTATGTTTTCATCAATAGACACATCAATCTTTGATTCTGCGTCGTTCTTTAATCCACTCAACTCTAACGTCTGATCGATTGCCGCCCTTATATCGGCAAAGTGATCCTCGTCTTTAGCTTCCGCACCGACGGTGGGATTTTCGTCGCCCGCTTCTTCTAAAAACGTGCTTACTCTATTAAAAAACTCATCAGGCAATTCAAAGAAAGAAAAATGGCCGCATTTCTTTATCTCGTGCATTTCGGCTCTATCCATGATTTCGCCGAGGTCGCGCAGTGAGACCAAATCATGCTCACCGGAAATAATAAGCGTCGGACAGGCTATCTGCGACAACTCTTCGGTGATATCGTAGCTCAATAAGAACCTTCTCAAGCGCTTGAAAAGAACCTTCATGTCTTCTTTTATTCTTGGACGGAGGAAGCGACCGACCCCTCTGACATCTTCCTTGCGGTAAACATACGGCGCAAAAAATCCTTCCCAGTAATCCGGCTGATCGGTGTCTTTTTCGTCAAATCCGTTGGCCCTCCATTGCTTAGCCCGCACGAGTCTGTATTCTCTCAATTTGCTGCTTTTTTCCGGCATAGGATGAAAAAGCGCTAATGACCGCACTTTATCAGGGCGCCTTGCAGCGTAAAGCGTTGCCAATAATCCTCCCCAGGAATGTCCCATAAGATGGATTTTTTCCAAGCCAAACGCTTTACGGATCCCCTCTATGTCATCAACAAAATTATCCATTGTTATTGAAGAAAGATCTTCCCTGCCGCCGGATTCCCCGCTTGCCCGCTGGTCGTAAAAAATCAATCTGTATTTTTTAGCTAATTGTAAAAAGGGATTAACTGTTCCCTCTTTAGGGGCTAATAGATAGTTGTGATCAAACCCCGGACCGCCGTGAACAACTACAATTGCCGGCGCATCAGCCCTGCCCATTACCCTGCAATGCAATTTGGTCCCATTTACCGGTACAACGCGGAAATCAGCCTGCTCGACAGGCTCAGAGTTTCGCGCGTCTGGGGTTTTGGGGCTGGTGTCTCCCGTTAGTTGTCTGAGGATCTCTTCAGCACCTTTATCGCCTGAATCAGCCGCCTCTTCCAGTATCTCGAGCGTTTCTTCGCTTTTGAACCTAAGATATTCGCAAAGGCCTGAGCGCATATATACTGTAAACGGGCGGAGTCCTTCCGCATCTAACTGTTTCTCGGCCCAAATACCGAAAGCGATACCCGGGTTGTATTTTGGCCTAACGACTTCCCTGTTCACGGCATAGCGGAGAAGCTGGCGGCCGACTCCAATAAATCTGAGCCCTTTAGCGTTTTTATCTCGATTGGCAAGGCGTATTTCCCAGGTCCCGAACCAGGTGCCACTGATCCTATCGTCCACTTCAAGCAATCCCTCTACTTCGATCCCGTTTTCACTGCCGGTTGCTTCAGCATCACTCAAGGCAAGATAGACGCGTTTCGTGTTCATTCTTGAAGGCAAATGCGTGCTGTCGTGACGCGCCTTTTCCAGGTCTTTAATAATTTCCGTTATTTGCGGTATGTGTTGATCTAGATCCCTTTTGCTATCAAGCCAGCGCTTAAGCGACTCTATAACGGCGGGAAGCTCTTCGACTTTCAGCTCAGAGATCTCGCAAGCGCGGATGATGGTCTGCCTTGGAGGTTTGTCGGGCACATCTTTCCTGGCAACTATGATGCCGTTATTTAAGAGATCACTGGCATATATGTTGCGGCCCTTTTCTTCTTTCTTATGATAAACAGCGTACTCTTCGGCATAGACCATGTTTTCCAGTTGCCTGAGGTCTCCGTAGCCGTGGCTTAGAAGTACATGTTCCCTGCCGGGGCGTACGTAGCACTCGACGATTTCCAAACCCTGCAAAAGCTCTTTGTCTTTCGGGGACGGGGCGTTTCTTACATAAATATATTTTTTAGTGTGACCGTAGACCCTTCTATAAAATTCGGTGTTGTAATCGGATGCCAGCGAGGAACCGTAACCCGGAAGTTTCACAATGGTCAGATCGCTTCCGTCCTCCATGCCCTTTATTCTGTCTGTCTTGAGATAATCATGCTTGTGAAAATACACCTTTACTGTTTTGAGCGTTCTTTCGTTTTTGAACCGGAACATTAAAATATCGCGGTTATCATCCGTAGGACTTTCGCCTGAATCTTCGATCTGGCTTGCGATTTGTTCGAATGCGGAGTAAAAATAATTTTTTATTCGTTTAAAAGGATGCTGTGAATTGTCGTCAAGAAGGTGCACCTCTTCTACCTGGGGGAGGCCTTCCATTACCTCAAGCACCCCGCGTGCGTCGTGGCCGCAAGCAGGATAAAGTATACTTTTTACGGCTTCTGCGGGAATTCCCTTCCAGGCTTCCTGCACACCCCCAATATCATCACCATACCCCTGTTTTTCGTGTAAAGCTCGCGGATAAAATTTTATTAGCGCCATTGCTAAAATGTTTGCGTTTTTATCTCCGATCGCGGACCGTATCTCTTTGCTGTGTATGCTATTTAACAAGGATCTAGTATCGCTTTTTACTTCTTCGTCTTCGGCGATAGGCCTTTCGACACATAGATCGCTAAATGCGGGAGTTCCGTCTTCTCCCAAATAAATATGATCAAGGGTCACACTATCAAGACAACGGCCGGTTTCATGCCGCCTTGCCAGGTTTTGCATTACTTCAAACAGAGTCTCTCGTAGTTCCTCATACGATATACTTCCCGAGAGAACCAGTTCTTTTAAGGACGGTCCATATCTGCTATCAGGATCGA
>JBAROI010000095.1:0-63452 GCA_049642015.1 Candidatus Omnitrophota bacterium
CCATAATTATAAGTATGCTTATCATGACATACGCTATTGCAAAACATAATCTTTTAAACATTAATATCGTTATAAGAAAAGGCTTGGTTTACTCTGTCTTAATTTCGATAATAACAATTTTTTATACAGTTATTGCATTATTAGTTGAAAATCTCTTCAGGGGAATTATCGGCTATAGATCCCTCCCTATCACTATTTTTACAATAACCCTGCTCGTTATCTTTTTTCAGCCTCTTAAAAATCGTATTCAAAAGATAATTGATAAATACTTTTTTCACGGCACGATAGACCAAATAGATGAGGAAAACATCAAGCTTCGCGAAGAATTACAAAAAAGCGAAAAACTCAAAGCCGTGGCAACGCTGGCAGCAGGAATGGCGCACGAGATCAAAAATCCATTAACCTCAATAAAAACCTTCAATGAGTATTTGCCAAGCAAGCACAAAGATCTGAATTTTGTAAATAAATTCAATAAGATCGTCGGTGATGAGGTTGATAGAATAAATTATATCGTCAAACAGCTGCTGGAATTTTCAAAGCCAAGTGAACTTGAACTTAAAGAAACGAACGTTACCGAACTGCTGGATGAAACCCTGGATCTGTTAAACAATGATTTCCTGAAACATAACATAAAGTTAGAGAAAAAATATTCCCCCCTTCCGCCGCTCAAGATAGATCCCCTGCAAATAAAGCAGGTTTTTCTTAACATTCTGCTAAACGCTATTGATTCTATGAAAGGTGGCGGTGTCATCACAATAGAGGCAAGAGAAAGCAAAGAAATAACGATAGCAATAGCTGATACAGGCAAAGGGATAGAAAAAGAAGATCTAAAACGTATCTTCGATCCCTTTTTCAGTAAAAAAGAAGATGGCACCGGCCTGGGCCTCAGTGTAGTCCATGGGATAATAGAAAAACACGGCGGGAAAATCAGTGTTGAAAGTGCGCCAGACAAAGGAACGTGCTTTGAAATCGCTTTACCGTTTTCTAGACGTAGCGAAATAAAATAAAAAATGGAAAAAATTTAAATGAATCCCTACTTTATTTCGTTAGCATTTACAAGTGTTAGCAGCTTTGCATTGGGTCTTTTCGTTTGGCTCAAGAACAGAGACTCAACAATTAACAAAACATGGTTTCTAACATGCGTTGCTGTATCAATGTGGTCTCTTTGCATGGCTATTTATGTGCCAAATCCAATTAGTTATAAATCGGCATTACTGCTTGGAAAATTAACAAATATATTCGCAACGTTTATTCCCATCTTTTTTACCCATTTTTCACTTGCTTTTGTTGGAAGAAAAACACTAAAAAATAAAATGCTTTTATTTGGCTATTTATTTTGCCTGTTCATTTTATGCGTTGGTTTCTCGTCTTATTTTGTTCCTTCCGTTAGGCCTTGGAGAAACTTTTATTATTATGTAACACCTGGGGTCTTCTTCCATGCACATACTGTTTCATTTGCGTTTTTTACTATATATGCAGAATATGTCCTTTTTAAAGGATTGAAATATAGCTCACCCTCCAAGAGAAATCAAATAAAATATATGCTCATTAGCACATCAGCTGCCTTTATCTGTGGTTCTTTTGCGTTTTTTGGTGTTTATGGAATAAATATTACCACCCTTCCCATTCATTTCGTTTTTCTTTATGTGCTTACAATATCTTACGCTATTGTAAAACACAATCTTTGGGACATAAACATTGTAATAAGAAAAGGTTTAATATACTCCGCCTTGATCTCATTAATAACGGTATCGTATATTATCATCGCCTTGCTTGTCGAAACCTTGTTTAGAGGAATAATTGGTTATAAATCCCTTCCTATTACTATTTTTACAATAACCCTGCTCGTTATCTTTTTTCAGCCTCTTAAAAATCGTATTCAAAAGATAATCGACAAATACTTTTTCCACGGCACGATAGACCAAATTGATGAGGAAAACATTAAATTACGTGAAGAATTACAAAAAAGCGAAAAACTCAAAGCCGTGGCGACGCTCGCAGCAGGAATGGCGCACGAGATCAAAAATCCATTAACATCAATTAAAACGTTTACAGAATATTTGTCTGAAAAAAAGAACGATCCTGAATTTTTCAATAAATTTCAGAAGATCGTAGGCGGAGAGGTAGGTAAGATAAACGATATCGTCCAACAGCTCTTGGAATTCTCAAAACCAAAAGATCTTCAACTTAAAGAAGTCAGTATAAATAACTTGCTTGAAGAAACCCTTATACTTTTGAGCAATGATTTCCTAAAAAACAATATTAAAGTTGAAAGATCCTTGGCTACAACCCCTTCTATTAAAGTCGATTCCTCGCAAATGAAGCAGGTTTTCGTGAACATACTTTTAAATGCTATTGATTCCATGAAAAATGGAGGAACCATTAAAGTTGAAACAAGGTCGGATAAGAATATTTCCATTGCCATAAAAGATACAGGCAAGGGAATTGATAAAGAAGACCTCAAGCGTATTTTTGATCCCTTTTTCAGCAAAAAAGATAATGGAACAGGGCTGGGTTTAAGTGTTGTTCATGGAATAATAGAAAAACACGGCGGAAAAATAAACGTTGAAAGCATACCGAACATCGGCACTTCTTTTAAAATTACCCTACCGATCACTTATCGCTAAGCAGTTTTCCCTTTTTATGCGCAAGAAGAAACGCGCTCACCACAATAGGATCAAACTGAGTGCCTGAATTTTCCTTTATTATTTTTACCGCTATCTCTGACATGCTTTTCTGGCGGTATGGCCTATCGCTGGTTATAGCATCATAGGTATCCGCAACAGCGATTATACGGGATATAAACGGTATGCTTTCTCCCCTCAGGCCATCGGGGTATCCGGTGCCGTCATATCTTTCGTGGTGGGCCCTGACTTCCTTCGCAATATCTCCAAGTTCGCTTATGGGATAAAGTATTGCCGCGCCTGTAACGGAATGCTCTTTTACTCGTTCATATTCTTCTTTGGTCAGCTGGCTTTTCTTGTTCAATATGCTGTCCGGAACACCTATCTTGCCTACATCGTGCAATAATCCCGCCACGTGAAGCGTCTCTTTGAAGTTCTGATATGCCTGGGCTTCCGGTATGCCGTCCAGTTCATCCGCAATAGCCAAGGCATAGCTAGTAACCCTCTCAGTATGGCCCCGCGTGTAAGGATCTCTGGCGTCAATAGCGGCCGCGAGAGATATGGAAGTCTGGATAAATAATGTATGTTCCCTTTCGTAAAGGGTATGGACCTCGTGGATCTTCTCCTGCAGGTCCTGTATTAACTGGGCGTTTGACAGGGCCATTGCCACGTCATTAGCAAGGGTTCTGAAAAAACCTATTTCCTGTCTTGAAAATTTTTCACCAGACAGTTTCTTGCCCAGGACAAACACCCCCGTGAGATCCTTTTTATAATAAACGGGAAGACAAACATTCGCTTTTAAAAGATCCATCTGCTTAAGGGCAAGTTCGACTATACTGATAAGCTCTGCATCTTTTTCTTTATTTCTGTTATCGTGTATTAGATCTTTAAGCTCATCGTATTCTACAGCCCCGGTTTGGGATATCCTGAAATTATAACCTTCATTAAAAAAACGTATGAGCGGGTTATCAAAAGTAAGCCTTATAAATCCTATAGGTATCTTTACTCCTTCGGTGCCTTTGCTGTCAATAAGATTAAAATAATCCCTTTCTTTATGATGCAATAGCATGGCGGTATGCGTAACTTTAACGAGTTCGTCTATGATCCTGACGATCATCCGTATAAGACGCTCCGGTTTTTTAAAACGGATCATGCTGCGTGAGGCGTTCTCCAGAAAATATTGGTAATCCAGCTCCGGCTCTTCCCTCGTTCTTAGACTTTCATCATCAAGAGGTATAAGCGCCCCGTCAGTATTTTTCATCTTCTCTATTATCCAGTCATGTATTTCCCGCCAGCTCGTTTCCTCGTTCATACACGCTCCTGTTTTTATTTTTACATTTCCATCTTGATCTGCTCAGCGATCGTCATAACAGACCTTTCCAGCTGTTCCAGAACAAGAGGTTTGGTTATATACTCAACAGCATTATGCTGTTTCGCTTCTTCCGCTTTTTCAACATCTTCTACCGCAGTGACTATTATAACTTTGGCATCCGGTTTTCGCTTGTTTATCTCTTTAAGGATCTCCATGCCTCCCATTACGGGCATCTTCAGGTCCAGAAGAATTATGTGAGGATTAACGGAATCAATAAGACCCAGTGCCTCTTTGCCGTTATAAGCCACAAAAACTTCAAAATCTCTTTCTTTGAAGAAATTTTTCACAAAATCGCAGATATCAACTTCATCATCCACAACTAATAATCTGATCATAATGCCTGCCTCCTATTTATCTGTATTTGCAGCTTTATTTACTAAGTTTTCCAGATTTTTCAAGCTGGTTACCGGTTTTTCGATATAAGCATAAGCCCCTTCTCTTAATAGCCGCGCTTTAGTAGCCCCTGAGTCGGTATAAGCGGTTATAAATATAGTCTGAATGCTACTATCCAGCTTTTTTATCTCGCGCAGCACCTCTTGTCCGTCAAGACCAGCCATCTTCAGATCAAGAAGCACAACATCATATTTCTTCTCTTTTAATAACTGAAGCCCTTCCGTGCCTTCCGAGGTCACGTCTATTTCATATCCTCTTGGTTCAAAATACTGTTTCAAAAAATCCGTAAAATTAACTTCATCATCGATCGATAATATTCTTGGCTTTTTCATCTGCTTTTAGCCTTCACACCCTCCCTTGCGGCATTAAACATCAAGTGAACGATTGTTCCCTTGCCGAGTTCGCTTTCAATGGTTATTTCCCCGTCGTTTTTCTCGACGATCTGTTTAACAATAAAAAGACCCAATCCCGTACCTTCTCCGGGGCTTTTGGTCGTAAAGAACGGATTAAATATTTGTTTAAGCAACTCCTCATCTATGCCCGTGCCCGTGTCTTCGATGTCAATATAAATTTTCTTTTTGTCGCTCTTCGCCCGTATAGTTATGCTTCCGCCTTCCTTGATCGCCTGGGCCCCATTCCTTATGATATTAAAGAATATCTCCTGAAGCTGTTTTGGATCAGCTAAAACACAGGGAAGATCATCCGCCATCTCTCTCAATATTGCTATATTGGACAATTTAAGGTCATGCTCTACAAGAGATATAACCTCTCCCACCTCATCCTCCACGCGAATATTGTTCTCGCTCCGTCTTTCGGCGGGCTTGGCAAAAGAAGAAAGTTTCCTTGTTATGATGGTCGCCCGGTCTGCTTCATCGATCACCTTTGACATTATGCCCTGGGCCATTTTAAGCAATTCTTGAGGTTTTTTGGTCTTGTAAAGACCTTCTTTAAGGTTCAAAAGAAACATCTCACATTGCCCGCGTATAATACTGAGTGGATTGCATATCTCATGGTTTATCCCCGCTGAAAGAGTACCAATAACCGCCATTTTCTCCCTCTGCGCGGCTTGAGCCTGGGATTCGGATAACCTTACAAAAAGCTGGGCATTAGTTATAGCTATCGTGAGTGTGCGCGCTAAGGGTAATAAAATATCGATATCATCCTGCGTAAATTCTTCATCTGACTTCTTTTTTCCTAGAGATAATATACCAATAACTTTTTTGCTGTGCACCAAAGGTATAATTAATTCGGAATGGAGTTCACGCAGTTTATTTTCAAAGCTTTGATCTGTGGATTTTTTTTGCCCAATGCCTTCCAGAGCAATATATTCACCGCTTTGCTCCATATATTCTACCAAATCGTCTTCGTCTGATAAAACATACTTAAGTTTTTTAAGACCGATCGATGCGACCGTCTTAAGCTCTTTATTCTCCTCATCGTGAAGTAATATTGCAGCGCTTTCCAGTTTTATAATATTCGCCAGCTTATTTACTGTAATATCAACCAGTTCGTTAAGATTCAGCACAGTAAGCACTTCATCGGTAAACGTCTTTAAAAGCTGCTTGTAGTCATATTTCTTTTGAAAAAGATATTTATCCGTCGCAGTTCTAAGGAAACTCTCTAGAGGACGAAGCATTAAAACTATGATTAATACAGACGGCGCCATTGCAAGCCACCTATTCTGGATCACATTGGCAAATACAACAGAACCAAGATAGGCAAAACTTGCTAAAACGGCATAAGAAGCAATTAAAAGACCTGCGAAAACAAGGGTCTTCTTGATGATTACTTCTATATCCATAAGCTGATGGCGAACAATAGCGTAAGCTATTAAGATTCCATAAATGCCAACTGCATAATTTCCGCATGGAATCACATTATATGGTGGTATATTAAAAACAAGATTGAAATTAAACCCTCCACCGGTATACCCTAACAGTGTAGCCCAAAAGAGAAAAAACACTTGCTTGCGGTAGTATGTCTCCTTTGGCAAAGTTATCATTTTTCTATATAAACAAAATATTCCATAAATGCTAGCGGTAAAAAAGTATAATATAAACAAAGCATACAAAAAACTTGGCTTTGAAAAATATAGTCCTACACTTTTAAATTCCGTTCCTTGAATAAAAAATGGCGTAAAAAGAGATATCCAAAAAATAGATGATAATCCGTAGCAAATTTTTATAATTTTTGCTTTCTTTTTATTTAATTTTAAGAAAGTATAATTAAAATGTATAAAAGTAGATGGAATAAAAACCGTCCCCATTAAACATAACCTATCCCAAAATGTTGCTTGCATCGCATCATTGGCCTGTATCATAGGAATTGAGAATAATGACCACCAAGAAATAGACAGTGTGTATATAGCGTAAATTCTATTTAAAAATCGTTTTGGATTTTTTACATAAACGAAAAAAGCTAAAAACAAAAGGAATAATCCTGTAAAAAGATACGATATTGTAAAATTAAGTTTAAAAAAATTCATTTTAAATATCTTTCTTTATAAATCCTCACTTGCAATAGTTCTCTTACACAAAATATTCTCTAATTCTTCTTTGGAAATAACTTTGTCTTGGGTTTTAAAATCTCCTACAGTAATTTCATTTTCCTGGCAAAATTTCATCATTTCATGAAAATTTTCTATACTTACGTCGCCAAGCGTTGGTTCCAATGTATGCTTTTTATCTAACGCCAAAGCATATGTTTCAGCTAAACATCCAAAAACATTTTCATCCATGCCAAACCCATAATCGTAATACATATCAATGCCCTTTATCTTCAGCAATCCACCTTCTAATACTATTTTCTTTTCTGCAAGATCCGTTCGAGATATAGCTTCCGGCCTAGAATCATCAATAATAACAAAATTATCCGGGATATCGCTTTGTTTGATAATTCTATTTGCGTTAGATGTAACACATATAGCAAGGTGATATTTTCCAAAAATATTTTCTAAATTTGTATTTTTTGTTCTTAAAATTTTCTCGATTTCTGTACCACTACCTTTTTTATATACATTATCTATAAGCCGAATTAATCTCTTTTCGTTTATATCTATTACACCAATTTTTTTAACTTTGTTAATCAAAACCCGTACAAGATTTGTCCCCATTTTGCCTGCGCCTACAATAGCAACTTTTAAATCTGAGGTTTTAAGTCCCATCAAATGTGATATTTTTTCTGTCATAAGATATAGCGAAACTAACGTTCCTGTATGACCATTCGTGATGATAATATCTCTCTTTTTTGCAGCCTCTTTCAGGGCAAGACCCCTTCTTGTGACAATGGGCCACCACGCTCCTAGCCCCATATACGTTTTTCCATGCGTAATTTTTCCTACAAATTTTATTGTCCTAAAATACTCCCTTAGTGTCTTCCTGCGGCTTTTTATTAAAAATTTTGGTAAATATAAGCTTGAAATAACCACTCCCTCTAATCCTGTTGGGCTTTTTATCGTAGCTATTACAAAGGGGGGTATTTTCTTAATTAGCTTTACTGCTTTTGTTTTGGGCAAAAACTTTCTTAAAATAGACAAAAATGGTAAAGCAATAAAAATATCTTCTGATCTACGAGGGTGTACTAAGAAAACAAATTTAGGAATAACTCCATATAGTGTTCGTAAAACAAAATATGGTAAATAGGGAATGGGTAAATAGAATATTAGATAATCTCTCAAATATTGAAAGAAAGAAGAGATAGGCCTTTTTACCCACTTCGTTCTATATATCATTATATTGCCTACTTTCGCACATTATTTATTTTCTCCCTTCTCTTGTTTTTCGATCCATTTGTCGATTGTTTCTTTTTTGAAGCGCCATTTTGAGCCAACTTTGAAGGCCGGGATCTTGCCCTCCTGGGCATGCTTATAGATAGTGACTTCTTTCATCTTCAAATATTCAGCCAGTTCTTTCAGGGTCATCATTGAACTCGCCATTATAAGCTCCTCATTAATGTAAGCATTACATAAAAGCAAACTAACCCGTTTCAAAATCTATTGATTTGATACGAATTAGTACTAATTAATACGAATTAATACGCATTTGTAAGTATACGGATAAATTGGACGGAGTCAAGTGATCTGACGGATCTAACCCGGTTAGATTAACCTAGTTAGGATTTGGAGGAGGATATTGGTATAGATGGCGGCGAGGGCGTCGTCCAGCATTATGCCCCACCCTCCTTCACGTTTCTCCAGGAGTCTGATGGGTGGCGGTTTTGTAATATCGATTATTCGATATATTATAAAGCCTGTAATTACATATAAGGGTTTGAGCGGAATGAGCAGAAATACAAGAAAAATACACGCAAACTCGTCAATAATGACATATGAAGGGTCTTTCTGGCCGGATTCCTTTTCTACTTTTCCCGAGGTAATAACTCCTGCGGCGAAAAGTATAATAAAGATGATAATATATAGTATTACATACTTATGCAGGAGGAGGCACAATAAAAGCCCTGCAAAACTTCCTACCGTACCCGGCGCAATTGGAAAATACCCCAGGCCCAGCACGGTTGCTATGTATCTATGTATCTTCTTCATTTCCCGTTATTTAGTAAGTATCCTTTACCTTTTATCAGATAAGAGGCGCCGCTTATTATTGTAATCGCGACTGTTATAAGCATCAGTATGAAGATCATCTGCCTGTACCAATATTCAAATGTCAGGCTCCAGAAACCAAACGTCCTGATGCCCGCCTCTTTAAATACGATAAATATCAATATCACGAAAATAGAGAACATCTGTGAGGCGGTCTTCTGTTTGCCCCCAAGTCCTGCAGGCAGGACTTCTCCTTTGTTGAGGGCGAAAAAGCGGATACCTGTTATCACCAGTTCTCTCATGAGTATGATAACGACCATCCATGCCGGAATGAGCTTCATCTCCACAAAAGCCAGGAACGCGGCGAGGGCCAGTATCTTGTCCGCGATCGGGTCCATCAGCCTCCCGAAATCGGAAGTCATTCCGCTTCTCTTGGCGATAAACCCGTCAAGGTAATCGCTGAAAGCCGCTATCACGAACGTTGCCAGGGCAAGGGTTTTAAAGATCACACCTTTTGAAAAAAGGAAAAACATGAAGACAAAGACAAGCGCTACCCTCGCAAGCGTTATCTTGTTGGGTAAATTCATAAAGATTCTCCTATGAGGTCGTATTCCATGGATCCTGTTACTTTTACGTCAACGAATTCTCCCACGCTGATGTTCTTGCCGCGTAAATAAATCACTCCGTCCACTTCAGGCGCATCCATCTGCGTCCTGCCGATGAACTGTTCGGGGTCTTCTTCGTCTTTATCGTCCACGATGATCTTCAAGGCCTTGCCCGTGTATTTCAGGTTATTTTCAAGGGATATCTCCTGCTGGAGTTTCATTATCTCGTCGAACCTGGCCTTTTTTATTTCTTCGGGAACCTGGCCGTCAAATTTGACCGCTTCGGTCCCTTCTTCAGGCGAATAGATAAACGCTCCAAGTTTATCAAACCTGATCTCTTTCAAAAAATCCACGAGCTCCTTAAAATCACTGTCAGTTTCTCCGGGAAAGCCGACTATCACGGAGGTTCTGAGCGTCACGTCCTTTATCCCGCCGCGTATCTTCCCGATAAGGTCTTTTATTTCATTCTTTGACGACCTGCGGTTCATTTGCCGCAATATTTTATCACTCGCGTGCTGAATTGGCAAATCTATATATTTGCAAACGTTATCGGCGCGGGCGATCGTCTCGATCAGTTCATCCGTAAAATGCGCCGGATGGGTATAGAGCAGTCTTACCCAGCTATCCCCCATTACGGCACTCACTTTTTTTAGAAGCTCCGCGAGCTCGGGCTTACCGCTCCTGTCGATACCGAACGAGGTCGTGTCCTGGCCTATCAGAATAACTTCTTTCACGTTATGAGATGTTTTGAGGTCTTTTACTTCATTAAGAACGGATTCTATCGTTCTGCTGCGGCGGGGCCCTTTAAGTTCCGGGATAACACAATACGAGCACCTGTTAGAACAGCCCTCCTGGATCTTTACATACGCATAATGAGCGGGGGTGAGGAACTTTCTTTCGTATTTTTCGTCGTACATAAAATCCGGCGAACGGGAAACCTCTTTTATTTTTTCGCCGGCGGCGATAGCTGAGATCATGTCCGGGATCTTTACAAAATCGGCGGTCCCGAATACTCCGTCAATTTCCTTTATCTCTTTCGTCAGCTCAAACGGATATCTCTGTGAAAGGCATCCCGCCACGATGAGTTTGCCTATCTTTCCCTCTTTTTTAAGCTCGGCCAGGCGGAGAATAATATCCACTGATTCCTGTTTCGCGTCCTCAATGAAACCGCAGGTATTAACAATAGCCACATCGGAGCCCTCGGGGTCATCGACCAAAGAGAAGCCCTTTTTATCAAGAAGGCCCCGCAGGACCTCGCTGTCGACAAGATTTCGCGGACAACCAAGACTTAAAAGATAGATATTTTTCATGTGTGGAATTACGGATCGGAGGAGCGGGTTCAGAAGCGGGTAACCCAGTTGTCGTCTATCGTGATTCCCTCTTTTGAAATTTTTATGTTCTTTATAACTCCATCGGCAATTTTTCCGAGCTTTTTTCTATTCACGATAAAGTCCAGCATCTCGGCCCTGCCGGTCCATATGGCAATGGCCTTATCCGACTCAAAGCTCTTTTTATCGCCTTTTCTGAGCACGCCGACAAAGAGGGTTTTATTTCCCTCCGTGACCTTTACCCAGGCTTCACCGCGCGCTTCAAGCGTCAGCTCCACGGTCGGCTTTTTAGCCGCCTGAGTCGTTCTTCCCTCACGGGTAGACGCTGCCGGAGCTTTTTCTTTTTTCACTACCGGCGCAGTTGTAGCTTTTGCTTCAGTAACAGTAGCCGCTCTTCTTTGTCTGGCTTCAACAAATTTCGACTTCAGCCTTCCGGCAAGCACGAATATAAGGACTAAAAGGACTACTGAAAAAAGTCCTATCAGCACCATCTGGATCGTTTTTTCCGGCATGGCAAAGGAGGGGCCTCTTTCTATCGGCTCCTCCTTCATCTTGATGTCCGGATTGAATTCTGCCTTAGGAAGTTCTCCTGATAATTCGTCAAATTTTTTAAGAATATTTCCGGCATCCAGATTGAGAAATATCGCGTATTTCTTTAAAAAACTCTTCACGTAAAGTTTGTTAAGCCTGCCGAACACGCCGCTTTCGATGTCGTTAATGACATTCAGGTGGATGCGGGAGCGCTCGTTCGCTTCTTCTACGCTGATACCAATCTTTTCACGGGCTTCTTTGTAGATCTTTCCTATTTCTTTAGCTTCAGGATTTATCATAATTATTCCTCTTCCGCCTCTATTTCATCCAGGCCTTCTATCAAGATCTCTCTCGGCTTTGCGCCGTTATATGGTCCGACAATACCTTCTTCTTCCATGATATCTATCATTCTGGCCGCTCTTGTATATCCCACCCTGAGCCTGCGCTGTATCATTGAGACTGACGCCTGCCGGGTCTGTATAACCATCTCTACGGCCTGCCTGTAAAGCTCGTCCCTCTCCTGTTCGACGCCGCTTGCCTTCTTTTCCTGCGTCCTTATGACCTCTTCCACATATTGCGGACCTGCCTGGTCCTTTATGACCTTGACGAGATTCTTGATCTCGCTGTCTTCGACAAGACTGCATTGTCCGCGGATCAGATCCGTCTCTCCCGGCTCCATGAACAACATATCGCCCCTGCCCAGAAGTTTCTCCGCACCGTTCATGTCAAGAACCGTTCTTGAATCTACTTTTGAGGCTACCTTGAACGATATTCTCGCGGGGAAATTGGCTTTAATGACACCCGTAATAACGTTGACTGACGGCCTCTGCGTGGCAAGTATCATGTGTATGCCGGCGGCGCGCGAAAGCTGCGCTATGCGCATAATGGCCCCTTCGATCTCATTTTGAGCTATCACCATGAGGTCCGCGAGTTCATCCACGATGACTATGATGTAAGGCAGGTTCTCCCAATCTTCTTCGGCTTTTTCTTTATATCTTGTTATGTTCCTGACACCCTGTCCCGCGAATATCTCGTAGCGCCTTTCCATCTCCTTGACCACCCAGCCGAGTGCCGCGGATACCTTTTTGGGATTCGTAACGATCGGGGAAATAAGATGAGGAATGCCTTCAAACATCATAAGCTCGACGCGTTTCGGATCCACCATCAGGAATTTCAGCTCATCGGGAGAGGAGTTGAACAAAAGACTGGAGATGATGCCGTTCAGACAGACTGTTTTTCCTGAACCGGTAGCGCCGGCGATCAGAAGGTGCGGCATCTTTTCAAGGTCGGTGACTATCGGCGAACCTTCCAGGTCCTTTCCCAGGGCCATTTTAAGCGCGGATTCCTCTTCGCCGTATTCTTCTGTCTCCAGTATCTCCTTGAGAAGAACCAGTTCACTTTTGTCGTTCGGGACCTCGATACCTATAGTTCCCTTACCCGGCAGCGGAGCGACGATCCTTATGTTTGACGACTTCATTGCAAGCGAAAGGTTATCCCCGAGCGAAGTGATCTTGTTCACTTTCGTGCCGATAGCAGGCTCCAGCTCGAACATGGTTATGACGGGACCCCTGTTTATCGCCACGACTTTCGCTTCTACGCCGAACTCGCCAAGCGTGGATTCCAAAAGAGCCGCCTTCGCTTTCAGGTCTTCTGTTTTCGCCTTTTCCCCGCCTTTTGCCGAGCTCTTCAACAGATTATATGTTGGTAATTTATACTCGAGTTTCTCTCCAGCTGAACCGCTCGATACGGCCGCAACCCTCGCGGGCTTTGCCGTCGCTCTCGCAGGCTCCTTCGGGGTAGCTATCCTGGGAGCGAAGAGTTTTTTTGGCACGGCTTCTTTCGGCGCCCTGGAAGCCAGGGAAGTCCTCCTGACCTCCTCGACCTGCTTTTTCATCGATTCGAGCTTTTTTGCTATTTCTTTCTTTGCGGATTTTATCCTGCTTCGTCTTTCGACTCTCCCGGAAGCGATCGCCTCCGCCCTCCCGGAAATGCCTTCTTTTGTGCGTGACAACATTCCTGTGAAAAATTTATAGATCGCTATAACCACCGGAAGTATTAAAAATTCCGTGGCGACAAGCACGGAAAGTATTATCATGGCGCTGATAAAAACGGTAGCGCCTGCCCTTCCGAGATATTTGATCAGAAAATGCGAAACGAACGAACCGATCAACCCGCCTTGCGCGAAAGCCGCGGTCTTCCCGGTACCGGATAACATGCTCAAACTCGCGCTTACCGCGGTAACGAGAAATACCGTTCCGAAGATCTTAAAGAACATCTTCCTCGGTTCCATCTGGAGGAGTCTGGATATTCCCCAGATCATAATAAGGAAAGGGACCACGTACGAGGCGCTGCCAACAAGAAAAACCAGAATGCCGCCGATATACGAACCGACGATCCCCGTGACGTTCTGTTTTGACACGTTGGGACTGCTGGTGTAAAAAGAAAGGTCCTGATCACTGAAAGTAAAAATACTCAAAAACAGGAAAAGGCTTACAGTGAACAGTACGACTGCTTTTATTTCATTCCTTCTTGTCACGTCCATAGGCTTATATTACTCCCAAAATAGTATACCTGCTAAACCCAGTAGTAGGCAATATATACCGAAAATAAACAAGCGTCTGGCCTTTACGGCCCTCCACAAAAGCATCAGACTCAAAAACCCTACCACAAAGGCGGCGATCATTCCCGTTGCGTAGTTTCCCACATTACTCAAGACAGCGCTGGCGAAGTCTATCTTGAGGGCTTTATACAAAGTTGCCCCGAGAATAACGGGGATCGATAACAAAAACGAAAATTTAAAGGCGTTTTCCGCGTTCATCCCGCCCAATAGCCCGCTGGAAATCGTCATGCCGCTGCGCGAAACTCCCGGAAGAAGGGCAAACGCCTGGCCTATCCCCACCAATAGCGACGTCAATGCCGTCGGGCCTTTGCCGGGGCATGCTCTTTTAACCTGACTTATCTGTCCCACGAAAAGCGCAAGCGCCGTCACGATAAACATAAACGCTACTTTTTTAGGGCTTATGAACACGAGCGATATTTTTTCCTCAAAAAGCAACGCCGCGATCACCGCCGGGACAGTACCAATGGCAATAAACAAAAGCCAGTCGGTTCTCTTTTCCCGTATCATGGAAAGAATGTCTTTCCCGAAATATATCAAAACCGCCATTAACGTCCCTACGTGAAGGCATATGTCAAAGAAAATGCTCGGCTCAGATAAACCGAAAAACTTATGCACCAGGACCAGATGTCCTGAACTTGAAACCGGCATAAACTCCGTCAGTCCCTGCACAACGCCTGATATCAAAGCTTCAGTTATCGACATTTTAAATCCTAAACCCCGGTGTGACCAAAACCGCCATGCGCCCGCGCGGTCTCGTCAAGCTCTTCCACTTCAACGAATTCAGCCCGCGTGACCTCTTTTATCACCATCTGGGCGAGCTTCATCCCCCGTTTTATCGTAAAATCCTCTTTGCCCAGATTAGTGATAATGAGATTTATTAATCCGCGGTAATCGCTGTCGATCGTTCCGGGAGTATTAACAAGGCTTATGCCGTGCTTGATGGCGAGGCCACTTCTCGGCCTGACCTGGGCTTCGTAACCCTGCGGTAATCCTATATATATGCCGCACGAGATGAGTTTTATATCTCCGGGGGACAGCGCAACGTCCTCTTGAACGTCGGCGTAGAGATCCACGCCACTTGAACCATCTGTGGCGTAAGCTGGAATTGGCAGGTCTTTCGCGCTTTCCTTGCGTTTTATATTAACTTTTATCTTCTTCAACTTGTTTCATGCTCAGCTTGACGCGGTTTTGATCGTCAATGCCGATAAGCTTAACTTTAATCATCTGCCCTTCTTTTACAACATCCGTTACTTCTTTTACGTATTCATTCGAAAGCTCCGAAACGTGTATAAGTCCTTCCTGCCCGGGCAGAAATTCACAAAAAGCGCCGAAATTCATGATCTTCGTTATCTTGGCATCGTACACTCTACCGATTTCAGGCTCTTCAAGGATACCTTCTATGATCGCAACTGCCTTATCGAGAGACTCCTTGTCAGCCGAAGCTACCTGACAAGTTCCGTCGTCCTCTATGTTTATGTCGGCTCCTGTGTCGGCGATTATCTTCCGGATAACCTTACCCCCGGACCCTATGACCTCTCTTATCTTATCTACCTTGATCTTGATCGTGACTATTCTCGGCGCGTGCGGTGATATCTCTTCCAGGGGCTTGGAAATAGTCTTTCCCATATGGTCCAGTATTTCCAAGCGGGCTTTTTTTGCCCTTTCAAAAGCCTCTGCGAGGATATCAAAACTTATTCCGCCGATCTTCAGGTCCATCTGCACGGCCGTGATTCCGTCTTTCGTTCCCGCAACCTTGAAGTCCATATCCCCGTAGTGGTCTTCAGCTCCGGCGATATCCGTGAGAATAGCGTACTCCGAGTCGCCCTTGACCAATCCCATTGCTATTCCGGAAACAGCGTCCGTTACGGGTACGCCTGTAGCCATCAGAGAAAGGGAGGTCGCGCATACTGAAGCCATCGAACTTGACCCGTTCGACTCCAGAATCTCGGATACGACTCTTACCGTGTAAGGGAAATCTTCTTTTGAGGGAAGAACGGGCGTAATCGCCTTTTCGGCAAGAGCCCCGTGGCCTATTTCACGTCTGCCGGGCCCTCTCATGGGCCTTGTTTCGCCTACGCTGAAAGGCGGAAAATTATAGTGCAGCATGAAAGATTTAAAAAATTCGCCTTCAAGAGCGTCGATGATCTGCTCGTCCGAACTTGTTCCCAGCGTAGTAACTGCCAGCGCCTGTGTCTCTCCGCGCGTAAAAAGGCCGGATCCGTGCGTGCGTGGAAGTATATTGACGTCTGACTGTAAATCTCTTATCTCGTCAAACTTTCTCCCATCAATGCGCTTTTTATTGTTCAGGATGAAATCCCTGACCACTTCCTTTTCGACTTTTTCCAGGGCGAGGCTTACCGCCGCCTCAACGTTTTCGTATTTTTCAGGATCCTCGGCTTTGACCAGCTCTTCCTTTAAAGAGTCGCGCCCTTCAGAGCGCTGCTTTTTCTCGGAGAGCTGCAGGACCTTTTTCAATTCGTCTGATGCTTTCGGTTTGATTTTTTCGTAAAGCTCTTCGTTTACCCTTGCAAACGATATGTCTTCTCTTTTTGGTTTGCTGGCTTTTTTACCAAGTTGTTTCTGTAGGTCCAAAAGAACCTTAAGATTTTCATGGCCGAACTTTATCGCTTCTATTGTTTTTTCCTCGCTGATCTTGTCCGCGCCGGCTTCCAGCATAATAACGCTTTCCTCATTTGCCACGACAACAAGATCGAGCTTGCTCTCTTCAAGGTCCTTGAATGTCGGATTAATTACGAATTGGTCATTTATCATACCCACCCTTACGGCTCCGATAGGCCCGTCAAAAGGAATATCGGAAATCATAAGCGCGGCCGAAGCGCCTATAAGCGCCAAAATGTCAGAATCATTTTTCCCGTCCGAAGACAAGACAGTCGCTACAACCTGAACTTCGTTTAACATGCCTTGGGGGAATAACGGCCGGATCGGCCTGTCTATCATTCTTGCAGTTAGAACCGCTTTTGTAGAAGGGCGTCCTTCTCTCTTAAAAAAACCACCGGGGATCTTTCCGGCAGCGAAAGTTTTTTCCTGATATTCAACGGTCAAAGGAAAAAATCCCAGACCTTCCCTTGGCTGTTTTGAAGAAACACATGTCACCAAAACCATGGTCCCGCCGTACGTAACAGTTACAGAACCGCTTGCCTGTTTGGCCAGCTTTCCGGTTTCGATTAGCATCTCTTCCTGGCCGATCTTAGCGCTAGCTTTTTCCATTATCTTCTCTTTCTTTTGTGCAAAAGATTAATAAAACGACACGAAAAACACAATGTGGGTTACTTTCTCAGGCCGAGTTTCTCGATGACCTGACCATACCGTTCCCTGTCACTCTTTTTCAGATACGCAAGAAGCTTTCTCCGAGAATTGACAAGTTTTAGCAGGCCTCTTCTGGAGTGATAGTCCTTTTTATGCTTCTTGAAATGCCCCGTAAGCTGTCCGATACGTTCGGTCAAAAGTGCTATCTGGACCTCCGGCGAACCCGTATCTCCCTCGTGTGTCTTAAAGGCGCCTATAACCTCTTGTTTCTTTTCCTTTACAAGAGACACTGTTCCTCACCTCCTTCTGTTTAGATTTGTCATTTTTACCTTACATAACTGCAAATGTATGTTAGCACATGGATAGATTTTTGTAAATAGCTTTTAATATTATATATAGCGGACGGAAACAGCTCAGATGGGTTTGTATTTGCGTATTTTATAAAGGATCCTCTTGCCGCCAAGGACTTTTTCGGCTCTTTCGGCGTCTTTTTTTATCTGCTCTATGAGCCCTTCAACGTTTTTGAACCTTTTTTCATTGCGCAGTTTCTTGATAAAAAATATTTCCATGGAACTGCCGTACAGGTCCCTATCAAGATCAAATATATGCACTTCCATAAGAGGTTCTTTTCGCCTGAAAGGGCTTCTTCCGTAAAATGTAGGCCTGAAACCGATATTCAAAATCCCGTCATGCAGCTTTCCGCCCGTATCTACCTTGACGGCATAAACGCCCGGCGGCGGGATGACTTCCTGGTGCGGATCTATGTTGGCCGTAGGGGCGCCCAGGATCTTACCGCGCGCGTCCCCCTTAACAACCGTGCCAAGGACGGATACGGGGCGCCTCAAGAGTTTTTCGGCCTTTTCAAGATTACCTTTCGTGATAAGCCTTCTAAGCCACGTACTGCTTACGATCTTTCCGTTTTTCCTGACGGGCTGCACGGTGTGAACTTCCAAGCCGTATCTTTTTCCTACTTCCCGGAACGATTCGATGTTTCCCGCTCTGCCCTTCCCGAAGTGAAAGTTTCCCCCGACATAAACCGTCCGCGCGCCTATTCCATTTATTATGATCTTCTGTATGAATTCTCCAGGATTCATCGAAGCTATAAAATCACTGAAATTGATGACGATAGCCGCGTTCAGCCCCATCTTCTCGAATATAAACAGTCGGTGTTCCAGGGACATGATCCGGGGAGGGGTTCTTCTGGGATTTAGAACAGCTTGCGGATGGGGATCAAACGTAACGATCGTTCTGTCCCTGCCGTGTCCGGGCGAGTTCAGGATCCTTTTGATAAGACGCTTGTGTCCGATGTGGACCCCGTCAAATATGCCTATCGCGGCGATCGGATCCTTAAGCTCCGCGCTATTTCTGTATCCGTATAATATTTTCATTCAGCTTCTCCCGGCTCATACCCGACAGGGACGAAAGCGCTACGGCATCTTCCAGGGAGAAATCGCCGGACCTGGTGCGTTTTAGTTCCGTGAGATGAGCCCCGCATCCTATTCTTTCCCCGATATCTTCAGCCAGCTTACGTATATAAGTTCCCTTGCTGCATACCACGCGGAAGACAACATAGGGAGATTTTACATCCATCACTTCAAGTTCCTTTATGACAACTTTTCTCGGCTCCCTCTCAACTTCCACGCCTTTCCTCGCAAGCTTGTACAGCCTCTTTCCGTTAATCTGCTTAGCCGACACCATGGGGGGAACCTGGTCGATCTCGCCCACAAAATCCGCCATCACATCTTTTACTTCTTTTTCCGAAACGCGGACGTCGGCGCTTTCGATCAATTTGCCGTCACGATCTCCGGTATCGGTCCTCTCTCCGAGCTTCATCGTGGCTACGTATTCTTTTTCCTGGCTTAAAAATTCGGCGGAAAGTTTGGTGGCTTTCCCCAGCAAAAGGACCAGGACTCCCGTAGCGTTGGGATCAAGCGTCCCGGCGTGGCCGACTTTTTTTATGCGGAACTGTCTGCGCACGAGGTCAACAACGTCGTGACTCGTCATATTCTTTTCTTTATCGACTATAAGTATGCCGGCCGGATCCTCACTCATAATTCCTTTCTCACTTCCCTGAGCACATTTTCCCTCGCTTTTTCAATGCCTCCCCTTACTACGCACCCCGCTGCCCTTTTGTGCCCACCGCCGCCGAAACGCGAAGCGATCACGTCAACGTCGACTTCCTCGGACGAGCGGAAACTCACGTCGATAGCGCCGGGATTATTGACCCTCTCCTTGAAAAATACGGCTACTTCGACGCCTTTAATGGATCGCGGATAATTGATAAATTCGTCAGTGGCAACGTCTCTAACGCCTTCTTTCTCGCACATATCACGGGTCAGGCACATGTGAGCCAGCCTGCCGCTTTCTTCCACCTCTATCGTGGTCAACACCCTCCCGAGCACTCTTATCTGCGAAAGGTCTTTGTCTTCGAATATCCTGCCATGCATCGCTTTCGGACTTATCCCGCTGGCTATAAGCTTTCCGGCGACCTCGTGAGTCCTTGCGGACGTATTGTCGTAGTTGAACATGCCTGTATCGGTTACGATCGCCGCGTAAAGCGCGGAACTTATGTCGTGGTCGAGATCTATTCCCATTTTTTCAACGATAGCGAAGATCATTTCACCCACCGAACTCGATTCAGCCTCAACCCAGTTGATCTCGCCAAAGTACTCGTTGCTTACGTGATGATCTATGTTCACTATCAGCTGGACGTCGTCCAGTCGTCCGGCCAGGTTTCCTACCCTGCCCTTGGTCGGGCAGTCAAGGACAATAGCTATTTCCGGCTGAAAATCCCCGGATATGTCACTTAGAATATATTCCGTGCCGGGCAAAAATTTTAAATTCTCCGGGACCGTGTAATTTCCCGCCATAACGGCTTTTTTTCCCAATTTTTTCAGGATACAAAAAATACTTAACTGGCTCCCGATGGAATCGCCTTCCGGATTTATGTGGCCGGTTACCATAAAATTATCTTTCGTCTTTAGAACTTCTATTACTTGTTCGATCATTTCATCATTCATTTTCCGTTCCTTCCCCGCTCTCGTCCGTTTTTTCGTGTTCTTTTTCTATGACATCAAACGTTCTTTCGATGTTCTCTTCTGCCTCTTCTTCTTTATCTTCCAAAAAAGTGAGCTTTGGCGTAAATTTCATTTTGGCCCTTCCCGCAAGTTCGGACCGGATGAAACTCGCGGCCCTTTTCAGGATCTTCTCGATGACCTGGATCTCGTGTTCGTCTGAAAATTTCAGGAAATATGCCTTCGCGGTCCTGAGGTCCCGGGAAACTTCGACTTTGGTGATCGACAGGCCGCTTATCCTGGGATCTTTGATCTTCTCCTGAAGGATCAGGGAAATTTCTCTCTTTATCGCCTCCGATACCCTGTCCATTCTGTCGATCATTCCCGCTCCCTTTTAAATTATTTCCGTCGCGTAATCTATTATCGTTACCCTTCTGTCTTCCCGGATGGAGTTCATTATGTTATCAAGATACGCCGAGATGTGCTTGCTGCCGTTGGAAACTACCGCGATACCGAGAGTCGACCTGCGCCATTTATCAGTATGGCCTACCTCGGCGACCGAAGCGTTGAATTCTTTCCTGACGTGGTCTTTCAGTCTCTTGAGAACTCCCCTCTTGTCCTTGAGAGAATTTCCGTCGCCCAGCAAGATCTCTACTTGCAGCAATCCTACTTTCATCGCTACTTTTTTGCCTTCTTTATCAGCTTTTTCAGGTACTGGATCTCGTTCTGTTTTGTCAGGAGCTTTTCGTCAAGTTTTTTGCACAAAACCTGGTCCAGCATCTTCTTGTACTGGGGGCCTGGTTTGATCCCTTCTTTTTTTATGTATTTTCCGGTTATTTTCAAACGCATGCCGTTGTAAGTCGTAAAGAATTTCCTGGTACGGCCACGTGCCAGCTTTGACCTGGCCTTCGCCATGATGCAGAGAGTGACTTCATGGGAGAAAGGCTCAAGCAGCTTATATATGGCGCTTGGTTTCATTTTTTCTCTCGAGGACAGTTTCCGGAGCACTCTATCCCCTTTCTCCTTGTAGGACATCACCCTCATGGCCTCGCTCCTTGTAAAAACAAATCCTTCCAATACCCCCTCGACCTGTTTTGCCGGAAGAGAATCAAGGATGATCATGAAATTTATAAGCCACGTATCCAGCTTTCGCTTTTTGATACTGTCTTCCGAGTTATACCACTGGACGCATTTCTTTGCTTCGTCGAGTTTCTTTTTTATGGCCCTTGGCAGAACGAGGTCCGGGTGTATAAAGCGCATCTCGTGGAGCTCCCTCATCCTGAAAACCGCTTTCTCCGGGTTTTCCTCCTTGAGGATCAATATGAGTTCGTCTCTTATCCTCTGGTTTTCAGTCCTCCTGAACATCTCCTGCTTTACGGCATGCTGTATGAGGTATTCGGTATGCTTTTCGATCGCAAAGCCGAACCTTTGCTCGAACCTCACCGCCCTGAATATCCTCGTGGGGTCGTCTATAAAGCTCCTGTCGTGCAATATTTTTACTGTTCCGTTCTCCAGATCCCGCAGCCCTCCGAAAAAGTCTACGAAAAGTCCGAAATTCTTTTTATTGATATTAACGGCCATGGCGTTAATGGTGAAATCCCTGCGGTAAAGATCTTCTCTCAGGGAGCTGAACTTGACCGTAGGAAGCGCGGCGGGTTTCGCGTATACCTCTTTTCTCGCTGTCGCGATATCTATCTTAAACTTGTTGTCGGGATGAAGAGAAGGCCCGAGCCACTTCGGCCAGTCGTTGACCAGTGTCGCCGTGCCGAACTTCTTGTGAACGACAAGGCTTCCGCCTATTGTGTCACCCAGGACCCTGCCGAATTCAATGGCACTGCCTTCGACCACGATATCCAGGTCGTAATTTTTTCTGCCAAGAAGAATGTCGCGCACAAAACCTCCGACCAGGAACACGTTGATACCTCTAGTATCGGCTTCCTTTCCGATGGACATTATAAGAGCCCGGAGCTTTTTGGGAAGCATGGTCTTCATTTTCGAAGAGATATCGGCCGTCCACGCCTCGACCTTCTTTGGAAACAAAGAGCTGTGGACTTTCTTAAGCACGTCCGTTCGGGAAACGAGCCCGACCAACTTATTATCCTTGTCAATGACCGGTATGCGCCCCTTGTCCTGCTCCAGCATGATGTTTTGCAGCACGTAAAGCGGCGCGTCGGGGTTTACTGTCACCACTTTTGAGGACATGTACCCTTTCACCCGCGAGTGGCCCATGCCGTGCTTAAAGGCTTTTTTAAGATCTCCTAAAGTCACGATCCCTACGAGCTTTCCGTCTTCATCGAGGACGGGCGCCCCTTTATATCCGAGCTGGTTCAGCTTTTTCCAGACGTCATTTATCTTCTCTTCCTGCGAAACGGTTTTTACCGGGAAGGACATAATGTGCCTGGCTTTGATCTCAGGCTGGATGACTTTTTCGAGCCCCTGGATTATTTTCTTGCGGATCTGGCCGGGCGACTCCCCGGCAAGCCTGACACTGGCTGCACTGGAATGGCCCGCTCCGCCGAAATGCGAGAGAAGCTTGTTAACGTCTATGCTTTCCAGGCGGCTCCGGGCAAGCATCTTCACCTTGTCCCCGTATTTGAACATCACGAAAAGAACGGGATAATTATCTACCTCCTGCAGTTTATGGACCACGGTGCCCATCTCCCCGTCAAAATGTTCCGGCTCTATCAGTGAAAAAGCGATATTAACCCCGTTCACGTTGACTATGTCGGTAGATTCCAGGAGCTTAATAAGCGCCGTAAGCTCATCCTCTGAAAGCTCCCTGTTGAGATAAGACGACACTGAATTCAGGTTGGCGCCCTGCTCAAGCAGCTTACTCACAACGTCGATGTCAAGCTTGGTCGTCGTCCTGTAAGAAAGGTATCCCGTCTCTTCATAAATACCGAGAAGCATCAGGGTCGCCTCAAGGGGCGTCAGTGAGAGCTTCCCTTTTTTTATCAATCTTTCAAGGAGGATCGTAACGGTAGCGCCGACTTCTTTGAAGACGTCTTTGTCCGCTTTTATGTCGAATCTGGTGCGCGGGTGGTGATCGTAAATGTGCACTTTCATCCCTTTTTTGCCTAAAAGCGCCGCGGTGTCACCGATCCGGGACTTATGGCGGTTGTCCACGATTATGAGCCGCTTAACATCGTCCATCCGGCAGGTCTTTTCGCTCTCGATCTTTATCTTGTCCTTAAAGAGCGCCATGAACTTCCGGACCGCTTTTTCCTGGGAACCCGGGAGCAAAAGACGCGCCTTTGGATAAAGCTTCTTGGCCGCGACCAGCGAGCTTAAAGCGTCAAAATCAGCGTTTTTATGCGTAACTATTAGGTCCATTATGCTCTTGGATGATATTTATCGTGCACTTTCCTAAGCTTGTCCTTATTAATATGCGTATAGATCTGAGTCGTCGATATGTCCGCGTGACCCAGCATTTCCTGGACTCCCCTGAGTTCGGCGCCGCCTTCAAGAAGATGCGTGGCGAAAGAATGTCTCAGCGTATGAGGCGTTATGTGTTTCTTTATCCCCGTCTCTTTCGAGTATTTCCGGATCATCTTCCAGATGCTTTGCCGCGAAAGGCTTTTGCCCAGCTTAGACAAAAACAAATGTTCATCCCCGGTCCTTTTGGACAGTTTCTGCCGCGCGGACTCCAGGTACTTCTCAATGGCTTTTTTCGCTACGCTTCCCAGCGGAACTATCCTTTCCTTCCCGCCTTTTCCGGAACACTTCACGAACCCAGCTTCAAGATTAACGTTCGTCTTTCTCAAGTCCTTGACTTCAGAAACCCTTAGCCCCGTGGCATACATGAGCTCGAGTATGGCCCTGTCCCTGATACCGGCCGCTCCCTTGCGGGGAGGCGCGTCCAGGAGTTTTTCAACTTCCTGCCTGTTGAGCACATCGGGGATCGTCTTCCAGGTTTTCGGCGTCTCGATCACAGCGGCAATGTTTTCCGGGACAATGTGTTCCATTACGAGGAACTTCCAGAACGTCTTCAGGGAAGCCAGATTCCTGGCGATAGTCCCTGCCGAAAGACCTTTTTGCTTTAAATCCTTCATGAAACCGGTTACATCGTCCCGGCTGACATCGCTTATGTCTTTCTTTATCTTGCGGATATAATTTATGAACTTCTTGATGTCCCTGCGGTAGGACTGGATGGTGTTCGGGCTGACCCCGCGCTCAACTTCCATGAAATCTATGAATTGATCGATATATTCTTCCATAGCCGTGCACTATAAAAAAGGATTACTCTTTCTCTCATGCCCTATGGTCGTCTCCGGGCCATGGCCGGGAAACACGCGCACAAAATCCGGCAGCGCCATGAGTTTTTCATTGATCGACCTGAACAATGCTTCATGATCGCCGCCCGGGCAATCGGTCCGCCCTACTCCTTCGAAGAAAAGCGTATCACCGCTGAAGAGAAAAGAATCCAATTTTACCGATATACCTCCCGGGGTGTGTCCCGGTGTATGCATAACTTCAAAAATAAGACTGCCTACCACTACGTCGTCGCCGTCCTTAAGGAGCCGCTCGGTCTTTACCGGCTTCATGACCTCGTTCAGCCAGCCCGCGAGGTTCTTTTCACCGTCCCGGAGATAGGGCTCGTCCAGCTCGTGTATCAATACCGGATAACCGAAACCCGAATCGCCGAAAATGTGATCAGCGTGCCCGTGCGTGTTCAGGGTATAAAGAACGTCAATATTGTTATCCCGGATATATTTGACAACATCCGGGTCATAGACGCCGGGGTCGATGAGCAGGCCCTTAAGCGAACTCCTCTCATGAATGACATAACAATTTGTTTCCAGCGGTCCTACTACGAACTTGCTGATCACAGCATTATTCTCTTCTAAAATCATCCCTTATGAATCCCTGCACCTTCGTATATGAAAACTCTCTTTTTATCTCCCTGCCCACTGATTCGATCTTTCTTCTCAACCTGACCCTGTTCGCCCCGGTGATCCTCTGGGTCTTGATCGTATCCTCTACGCCTACCATCTGGTCTATAAGTTTTTGCAGCTCGTCTCCTTTTTCGTCCACCAGCATCCCTTTCATGTCGTAGAGGTTCGAAACGAGCTGTTCCGCGGCAACGACTTTCTTCTTGTGGCTGTCTTCGGGAAGAACTTCTAAAAGCTCTCTCTGCCAGTTTTTCCAGAAAATATATCTTTTTGTATAAAGCTCTATGTTCGGATGAACGTCGTACTGCCTTACGACCTGATAGCGCCTGGTCTCCTTCTCTTCATCTTTGGGCTTCCTTACGAATTTCTCCCTAACTGAAGCGCATCCGGAGACCAAAAACGCTAACGACAGGATCACGGCCATTATCTTGATTTTCATATTTTTCCCTTCCTTCAATGAGTATGCAACTTATGGAACGCCAGTGAACATAAGTCGCTGTGCGAATTGAACCCCACACCCAGTGTATCACAAAAATAGCATACTGGGTGTGGGGTAAATTCAGCCATCGAACTTACGTCCCGTAAGTTCGGGCTTCATTTACCTCCCGAACGCAAGCCGCTCGGCCAGCATCCTGGGAAGACCGGCATCAATGATCTTTTTCTGCGCGGTTTCTATGTCGTACTCTACCCTGCGAAGCTCGACCTCTTCCTTGCCGGAGTCGTACACACAGTAACACGCGCGCCAGTCACCGTCACGCGGCTGTCCTACGCTACCCACGTTTATTATATATTTTGCCTCTTTTTTCAGTTTGACTTTATTTTTAAAAGACAGGTCCACCCTCCCGTCTTCAAGCGAAAAAACGGCAGGAACGTGGGAATGGCCCACAAAACATATTTTCTTTTCCAGGACCTCAAAAGTCCGCGTCGCCTCTACGTTGGTCAGCATGTACCTGAAATCCCCCGGGTCATGCAGCGTGCCGTGGACCATAGTAAAAGAAGGCTCTTCATGTATCAGCGGCAAACTTTCAATGTACGCGTTACCGTCCGGCGTCAGCTGCTTCATTGTCCAGCGGACGGCTTCCGCGGCGCTCCTGTTAAAGATAGAGATGTCCGTTTGTCCGAGCGCGGCGGACTCATGGTTGCCTTTGATGCTCGGAGCCCCGAGAGATATTACTTTATCGATACATTCGTTGGGATTGGCCCCGTAACCGACGATATCTCCCGCGCATAACAGCTTTTTATCCTTCGCGTCTGGCATGGACTTTACCGCGGCATCAAACGCCTCAAGGTTTCCGTGGACATCTGAGAAAATTATATAAATCATGGTTGGAGGATCTATAAATGGTCGGGGCGCTGGGATTTGGCGCCTCCGTCCCGCAAAACATTTCTTTAGCTGCGACCTTCGTCTTGCTAAAGAAATTGCGTGACTCCGGTCGGCCATCCGCCGCCTCGGTGGTGGTCGTCTCCTCGCCAGTTCGGAGACTTCCTAGATTAAAGACTCAGCGGCTCCCTTCAAATCCCACGCTTATTCCGTTTTAGACAACTGGTCGGGGCGCTGGGATTTGAACCCAGGACCTCCACGTCCCGAACGTGGCGCGCTAGCCAAGCTGCGCTACGCCCCGAAGAATCACGCTATATTATCATTATAATAAAACAGCGTCAACGAATAATCGTTTTAATAGATCTCTTTCTGTAAAAAGAATTCCGGGTCTGTAAGTATCGGCTTATAGTCACTCGGAAAAGGTATGGGAAATGTGGCGATCTCGTATACGCCTACCACAGCCCTTTTTACAATATTATACGTGCCTTGAAGGACGCCCCATGTGAGTCCGGCGAACATACCGTATTCATCCTTTATATCCCCTATCCCCTTTGTGAGCTCAAACGGACAGGTTAAGACATTTGCTACGCCCCTGCCCAGCTTCTCTATGGGACCTTTGGTGATATCATCGGCATGCGCACAGACCGGGACAGAAAAGATCAGTCCGGCAACGACCAGTAACGAAATAAGCTTTTTCATTTTACCCCCTTCTTTAATGAGACCATAACTTATGTGCCATAAGGCGCGTAAGTTATTTGGTCGAATTAAACCCCACATCCAGTATATCATATTTATACTTTACTGGGTGTGGGGTAAAGTTCGGACATACAACTTACGTTCGTTTCCTCCGTAAGTTGTGTCCTCACTTAAAATCCTTTATCCCTAAGCATATCCTCTGTGATCGGATTTTTCAACTTTTTTTTCTCGGCATACTTGCCCATCATGTCAAACTCCACATTAACATAATCTCCGGCTTTTTTCAATTTTAACGTGGTATTTTCAAGCGTATGGGGTATCAGGAATATCCTGAAGGACCCGCCGTGCAGCTCTCCAATGGTGAGACTTACCCCGTCAACAGCTACGGCACCCTTCGAAACCAGGTATTTTTCATCACCGGAAAGAGCAGAGATATCGATCGCCCATCCTTTTGCGGTCTTCGTGTTGCCTTTTATCGCGCGCTCCCCGTCAACGTGGCCGGTCACCATGTGTCCGCTGACCTTATCGCCCATCCTTAAAGCGTCTTCCAGGTTGACGGCGTCACCGGCCTTCAACCTTTTAAGGTTAGTCGTGTCGAAGGTGTTTTTTACGACGTCAAAAGTAACGCTCCCGGAGTCGCTGCTTACCGCACTCAGGCATACACCATTAGCGGCAACGCTGTCACCGGCCTGAACGTCCTTGTTCACATCCGCGCACGCTACCTGTAGCGAAAAGGAGGATCCTTTGCGCGTTATTTTTTTGACCTTACCTATCTCTTTTATTATCCCCGTAAACATATCAACCTCTACGTGTCATTCCGAGCGAACAAAGCAAACAATATATGTCATTCCGAGCGACCCCGGGCGAAGGCCCGGGGGAGTCGAGGAATCTAAACTATAGTTCCGTACAAATCCTTCCATTCGGGATTCATTTTAGTTATCAATTTTTGCTTCTTCTCTCTTCTCCAATTTTTTAATTGCTTTTCTCTGCTTATGGCGCTTTCAACATCTTTTGTAATCTCATAATATACTAATTTTTTCGTTTTATATTTTGCTGAAAAGCCTTCAATCAATTCATTTTTATGTTCATATACCCTTTTTACTAAATCGCTCGTTACTCCGATATATAATACCTTACTATAACTGCACATCATATATACGTAATATTGTTTCATCTCAGATCCCTCGACTCGCTTCGCTCGCTCGGGATGACAACAGCTTTGACCCATTTCGCTCGCTCGGGATGACAATAACTTTTATCGCAAAAACCCTTCGATCAACATGTCCTGTCCGATCCTCTTCATCTCGACCTTTTTTAGATCTATTGCTGAAGCGATGTTCTTCGCGCTGCCGATCAGTTTAGGCGCGATGAAAAACGCGATCTCGTCCACCATGCCTTCTTCCAGAAAGCCTCCCGCCAGTTCTCCCCCGCCCTCTACAAGGACGTTAACGATCCCCCTTGAGGCAAGTTTCTTTAAAAAGGACTTGAGCGAAACTTTCCCTCTCCTGCTTCTGGTCTCTATAAGCTCTACGCCATCGGCCCGTCTGAATTTCTTTGCGCGGGAAGCCGGCGCAAGCTCCGTTGTCGCTATGATAACCGTGGACCCGGCAGCGGTCCTGACAAGTTTTGAGCCTAAGGGGGACCTGAGACGCGAATCTACGACTACGCGGGTTATCTTCTTGCCCCGTTCTCCTTCCCCGAGAAGAAGCGGGTCATCATTAAGCACAGTATTAATGCCTACAATGATCGCGTCAAAATCAGAACGGAATCTTTTGACATACTTTCTGGAATCCTCAGACGTTATCCATTTTGAAGACCCGTCTCTGGCAGCCGTCTTTCCGTCAACCGACTGCGCCAGTTTCAAGGTCACATAAGGCAGATCCCTGGTAACAAACTTGATATATTTTCTGTTCAAAGAATATGTTTCTTCGGCGCAAGCGACTTCGCCCACAGAAACTCCGTGCTTACGCAGTTTTCTGATCCCCCTGCCGTTATTCAGGGGATTAGGGTCTTTCATGGCGAACTTAACGGTTTTGATCCCGCTATTAATGATGGCTTTGGTGCACGGTGGGGTCTTGCCAAAGTGATCGCAGGGCTCAAGCGTAACGAACATCGTGGCCCCACGGCACTTCTCGCCCGCGTCTTTAATAGCCACTATCTCGGCATGATCTTCCCCGGACCTGCGGTGGTAACCTTTGCCAACGATCCTGCCGTTTTTCACTATGACAGCGCCTACCATGGGATTCGGATATGTTCTGTCTTTAGCTTTCGCGGCCAGCTCAAGCGCGAGGCGCATGTATTTGATATCGGACTTTTTACGCATTGCGGATCTTTTCTGCTTCTTCTCGCAGTTTTTCAACTACGTCGTAGCCGAGCATCACCCTGCCGATCAGGACTTTTCCCTTCCTGGTGCCGTGGCAGTCGGAGCCTCCAGTCGCTATAAGTCCGTACTCCTGGGCTTTTTTCAGATATTTATCACTCTCGGGCGTCTCGTGACCGGAATGGTAAACCTCTATGCCTCTCAACCCGGCCTTCACGTAATCCGGCAGAAATTCGTCTTCTCCCATCGTCCCTGGATGGGCCAGAACGGGGACTCCCCCCGCATCTTTTATCATATCGATCGCTTTCGTATAATCCAGGCGTTTATGGCGTGCGTGGCACGGCTTGCCGTTCCCGATGTATTTGTCAAAAGCTTCCTTCGTGTCGCTCACCAGACCTTCTTCTTCCATTATGCGGGCCAGATGAAGCCGTCCGATCGTGCCCTTTGAGGAGGATTCAAGCACTTTATCTATGCTGATATCCAGGCCCGCGTCCTGCAAGAGCCCGACCATCTTACGCATCCTCTCGACCCTGCCCGCCTGCATCTTGTTCAAAAGTTCGGTCAGGGACGCGTTACGCCAATCAATAAAGTACCCCAGAACGTGTATCTCGACATCATCCTTGACGGCGGATATCTCTATGCCGGGGATAACCTCAATATCGGTGGCTTTGGAAGCGTCTATGGCAGGCGAGATCCCGTCCACGCAATCATGGTCGGTTATAGCGATGGCTTTCAGGTTCAGCTCTGCGGCCTTCTGGACAACTTCTTCTGGTGTGTACGTCCCGTCCGAATAGACAGTATGGACGTGCAGATCGACAAGCCCCTTGTCGCTGCCGGCTTCAATATCAGGATTCATCCTTCCCTCTTTCTGTCTTGTTGATGTTATCAAGGATCCCGTTTACGAATTTTCCGGAGTCCTTATCGCCGTATTTCTTTGCCATCTCTATGGCTTCATTAATAGCGACTTTCGGGGGGATATCAGACACAAAGAGTAGCTCAAAGGAGGCGATCCTCAGAACGTTCCTGTCTATCGTGGCCATCCGCTCCATCCTCCAGTTGATAGCGTGTTTGGCGATGACCTCGTCAAGCTTCTCCCGGTTGGTCTCCACTCCGAAAACAAGAAAATCCGAAAATTCTTTTATTTCTTTACCCTTGATATCGCTCTTCTCCCAGAACTTCCTGTTGCATTCTTCCACCGGTTCTTTCGCGATATCCCAGGCGTACAGGATCTTCAGTGCTGTTTCACGTGATAATGTACGTTTTCGCATATTATTTCTTCTTCCCTATCTCGGAATACAGGTTGCAAAGCTCTATCGCTGCCAGGGCGGCGTCTCTGCCTTTGTTACCGCTCTTTAAGCCGGCCCTGTCGATCGCCTGCTCGAGATTGTCCGCAGTTACAACACCGAAAACACAGGGAATATCGCTTTCCATCGCGACTTTCGCGACTCCCTTGGCGGTCTCGCTCGCGACAAAATCGAAGTGCGGAGTTTCTCCCCTGATGACGACACCCAGACATAAAACAGCGTCGAATTTTCCGGAAGAGGCCATCTTCTGCGCGATCACGGGCAACTCGAACGAACCGGGCACCCACGCAGTGGTGATCTCACTCTCCTTTACACCGTGTCTGGTTAGAGCGTCAACGGCGCCGTCCACCAGCTTCGATGAGACGAACTCGTTGAACCTTGATACGGCGATCCCGAATTTCTTCCCTCTTATGATCAGGTCGCCTTTGATTAAATTACCTGCTGCCATTTTACACCTCCGTTAATTTAGACTTTTTTCAGTTTATGACCTAATTTTTGCTTCTTTGTTTTAAGATAAGACCTGTTCCGGGCCTTGGGTTTTATTTCAAGCGGGATCCTTTTTACTATCTTCAACCCGTACCCCTCAAGCCCGATGACCTTCCTGGGATTATTCGTCAAAAGCTGTATTTTTTTAAGCCTTAGGTCTGCCAGTATCTGCGCTCCGATGCCGTAATCCCTGAGGTCCGCCTTGAACCCCAGTTTCTCGTTGGCCTCCACGGTATCGCACCCCTTGTCCTGCAGTTCGTACGCCCTGAGTTTATTCAGTATGCCTATCCCGCGGCCTTCCTGGGAAAGATACAGTATGACCCCTTTGTTTTTCCCGGAAATATATTTCATCGCTTCTTCAAGCTGTTCCCCACAATCGCACCGGAGAGAATGGAAAATATCCCCCGTCAAGCACTGGGAATGGACCCTTACGGGCACTTCCCCTTTGGTTATATCACCTTTCACAAGGGCAAGGTGCTGATAATCGTCTATTTTTGACTGGTAAGCGTAAAGCTTGAATTCACCGTACGGTGTCGGCAAAACCGTTTCCGCCTGTTTGATTATAAGGTTCTCTTTTTTTCTCCTGTAACGAATAAGGTCCTCGATGGCGCATATTTTAAGCTTGTGATCTTTGGCAAAATCCACCAGGTCAGGCATCCGCGCCATCGTCCCGTCTTCGTTCATTATTTCGCAGATAACACCGACCGGCGCCTTCCCAGCAATCTGCATGAGATCGACGCACGCTTCTGTGTGGCCTGCCCGGACAAGCACGCCGCCCTCCCGGGCTCTTAGCGGGAAAACGTGGCCGGGTTTTACAAAATCTTTTCTGGCCGAACGCTGGCTGGCGAGAAGCTTTATCGTCTTGGCCCGGTCGTGCGCTGAGATCCCCGTAGTTATCCCTTCCCTGGCGTCCACGGATACCGACCAGGCAGTTTTATAGGGATCCTGCGACGCCTGCGACATAAGGTGAAGCCCCAGTTTTTCGGCTACTTTTTCCTCCATCGGGACGCATATCAGGCCCCTGCCGTGCTTGGCCATGAAGTTGACCATCTCTGCTGTAATCCCGGAAGCCGAAGCGATGAGGTCTCCCTCGTTCTCCCTGGAGGGGTCATCGACCACCACGACCATCTTCCCTTTTCGCAGATCTCTTATTACTTCTTCTATGGTATTTAACTTCATAATAAAAAAAGCCCTGAAGATATCTTCAGGGCTTTTGTAAACATTAGCCTACAGTCTTCTCCCATCCCGGCTTAACCCATTAGAAATCTTGATTTCTAACGGGTCTCACGGTCGGTATTCGATTTTCACGAATTCAGACCCTATTGGGTCTCGCGGACTTATCCCCTCAAAGGAGAATCACCGCCGACTGAGGAATTTCACCTCACCCTGAAGTTGCAATCATTTTACCACACAACAGAACTATGTCAACAAGGTATGTGCGGCACACCATTGTTTACTATTTAAATTGCCAAGCTTATGCGATGTGTCTTCGCTGCAGAATAACAAAGGGCTAAACGAGCAAGCAGTGTGGGGTATTCCGCGCGCAGTTCCGCTCTGAGCAAAGGGAAATATTTGAGCTGTTTGAGCGGGCATCGATGGACCCCCGCTGAAATTGCCAAGCTTATGCGATGTGTCTTAGCTGCGAGTTCCGCAGAACGGCAAAAATGTTTGCCGTTCGAGGACTGTCTGAGCAGCGAAGACACATCGCATGAGCTCAATATCGTTACATCATGCCAGGCATTCCGCCGCCCATTCCACCTGGCATCCCACCAGGCATTCCGGCGCCGGCGCCTTCTTTTTCCGGCTTATCGGTTATGATCACTTCGGTCGTCAACATGAGAGATGCTATGCTCGAGGCGTTCTGAAGCGCGGTGCGCGTCACCTTTGTCGGGTCTATGATGCCGGCTTCGACCATGTTGGCAAACTCGTCCGCCTCGGCATCGTAACCGATAAGGTTGTCCTTTTCAGATTCCAGCTGCCTGACGATCACAGTGCCTTCCTGGCCGGCATTCGACGCGATCATGCGGACGGGCTCTTCCAGAGCGCGTTCGACGATCTTTACGCCGACCTGCTCGCCAGTGCTATTAGTCTTTATCTTCGCAAGCTCATTCTTGGCTCTAAGAAGCGCGATCCCGCCACCCGGGACGATCCCTTCCTCGGTGGCTGCTCTTGTAGCGTGGAGCGCATCTTCGATCCTTGCCTTCTTTTCCTTCATCTCTATTTCCGTCGCAGCGCCAACGTTGATGATGGCCACGCCACCGGAAAGCTTGGCAAGGCGTTCCTGGAGCTTTTCCTTATCATAATCGGAATCACTTTCATCGATCTCTTTCCTGATCTGGGCTATCCGCGCCTTTACGTCATTTTCCGTACCAGCGCCTTCTATTATAGTAGTATTCTCCTTGTTGATGGTGATCCTTTTAGCAGTACCAAGATCATCAAGAGTGATGTTTTCGAGCTTTATTCCGAGATCTTCAGTGATGGCTCTTCCGCCCGTGAGAACCGCGATATCACCAAGCATCGATTTTCTCCTGTCACCATACCCCGGAGCCTTCACTGCGCATCCGCTTAACGTGCCGCGGAGCTTGTTCACTACCAGGGTAGCGAGAGCTTCACCTTCGGTATCTTCGGAAATGATCAGGAAAGGTTTGCCTGACTGCGCTATTTTTTCCAGGATCGGCAGTAGGCTTTTCATGTTGGATATTTTCTTTTCATGGATGAGGATGTAGGGATTTTCAAGGATGCATTCCATTCTTTCGGCATCTGACACAAAATACGGTGAAAGATACCCCTGATCGAACTGCATACCCTCGACCAGCTTCAGGCTCGTCTCAAGCGTTTTCCCTTCCTCAACAGTGATCACGCCGTCTTTGCCGACCTTATCCATAGCTTCGGCAATACTGTCTCCGATCACTTTGTCGTTGTTTGCCGCGATCGCAGCGACCTGCGCGATCTCTTTCCGGTCCTTGATCTCTTTGGAGAGGCCCTTAAGATACTCCACCGCGGTGTTAACGGCTTTTTCTATGCCTCTTTTAATATGCATAGGGTCTGAGCCTGCCGTTACGTTCTTTATGCCTTCCTTATAGATGGATTCGGCAAGCACCGTGGCGGTTGTTGTACCGTCACCGGCGACGTCACTGGTCTTGGAAGCGACTTCCTTGACCATTTCGGCGCCCAGGTTCTCGTACGCGTCTTCGAGTTCGACCTCTTTCGCCACTGTCACACCGTCCTTGGTGATCGTGGGCGCGCCGAACTTCTTTTCGATAACGACGTTTCTGCCCTTAGGACCAAGTGTCACTTTTACGGCCTTTGCCAATTTTTCCACACCTATCAGTATGGAACGGCGGCCTTCTTCACTGAATTGCAACTGTTTTGCCATTTTCCTTTCCTCCTTATTATTTTACTATACCTAGAATATCTTCTTCTTTCAGCATAAGAAGATTTCTGTCATCAACCGTTAATTCCGTTCCGGAATATTTTCCAAAAAGGATTATATCCCCTTTCTTGACTTCCGGGGGAATGGTTTTGCCATCATCGGAAACTTTTCCTTTTCCAATGGCTACTACTTTGGCCTGCTGGGGTTTCTCCTTGGCAGTATCCGGGAGCACAATGCCGCCCTTGGTCTTCTCTTCTGCCTCGAGAATCTCTACAAGTACCCTGTCTCCAAGAGGTTTCAATTCCATAGTCTTTCCTCCATTTTGTTTTTATGGTCTTTGAACTTACAACCCTATATTAGCACTCTCGACCAATGAGTGCTAACGAATTTACCATTATAGGAAAATCTACTTTTTTGTCAAGGATTTTTTTAGGGGTGAGTTAAATAGCCGCCTGGAGCGGAAATCCTTATATTATGCGGCTTCGATGACCTGCCTCATGGTCGCGTACCTATCCATCCGCCTGTCGTGGTCATACCGTTCAATGTTCGGGAGGAGTTTGAATATTAAGGGGCTGTTTGGCGCCGCGGATTCCGACCTCATTTCCGCGATATTTATCGCATCCAGCTCTTCTTTGGTAAAGCCGCTTAAGCGCCCTTTACTGATATAGCGGGCCAGGGTAATTGTCACTATCTCGGCAAGAGGATAATAATGGATCTTGCGGAATTCCTCTGTTCTCTGGATATATGCTAACTGGACATTATCCTTATTTCTGGCCCACGAAAGCTCGTCTTCAGCGCTCTCCTCGGCGAACACGAAGATCACGGCGTCCTCTTTCCTAAAGCCTTTTTCCTTCAGGCGCTCATCGATCGCTTCTGAAAGAGTTTGTTTGCTTCCCGGTATGACGATCTCCAGATTATTTAGAAGTTTCTTGTAATTGTCGTCCCCTTTGAGGTCTTCCAGTATTCTGAAAATATTTACTGCCTCGTCGCTATCTATGCTCCTGTCAAAAGTCAGGAAGATCTTTTTCTTCAACGGGTCGATCTTTGTCCTCGAAAGCGTGCCGGAGACGACCATTTCCACAAGGTTTTTCGCCAGTTCATCCGGATCACTGACATCACGCAGGAGGAATTTCAGGTCAGCTTCGGGCTTTTCTCCGGTATCGGGCATTTTCCTTATATTAATGGGAACGCTTGCTAATGCCTGTTCGAATTTTTCATTATCTCTTAAGGCGTGCCCTGTAAACAGGCAAACCGGATCATACCCTTTGAGGTCAACGGCCTCGAGCTCTTCGCCTGCGGCTTCAACCTGGTATTGATACTGATCAACGATACCTGCCATATCTCTAAATCGAATTCTCGTATCAGCATCTTTGAAACAGATTCGGAATTTCTTATCGTGCCTCTGGCGTAAAATGCTATCTTTCCCGGTGCGCCTGTACCAGGCGCTCGGTTCGGAGCCTTCTTCCGGCTCAAAGCCGTACTCTTTGCCAAGAAAATCAAGCGTAAGGGGATTGGAAAAACCCGGATGAATGCGCTTAACATCCGGGTACATGGTAAAGAACATATTCAAAAGCGGCCGGAGCAGGCCCTTTTCCTGCAGGTCCTCACTTATTAAAATGCCCTTTAAGCCGTGCCGATCCTCATCGCCCTCGATCGGCACACTGTAGATCAACATATCCGGCGGCGTTCCTTTTGCCCTGGATATGCCCACTTGATTTAAAATTATCCCCTTCCTGCCATCCGACATCCGCTTAAACGGGGAAATTTCAAATGAATAATAAGCACCCTTCCGGGAAATTAAAACTCTGTCACCGCTAACGGTTACTTCATCTTCCGGGAATCTAGCGCTCTCTCTATCTCCAGGCGAAGCAGCAAGCGCCTCTTCGAGGGGTGATTCTTTGACGGACGGTTCCTCGACGGGTGGTTTTTTGACAGGCGGTTCCTTGGCAGGCGCTTCACCGCGCGTACCCTCTGTCAATTCTTTAGTCGCTTCGACCAGTTCTCTTCTTTTTTCTTCGTCCTTCTTCTCCCTGACCACTACTTCAACCGTCGCCCACAATATGGCCGTATCAGAACCGCTGTAATAAACATCAATAGTCAATATATATCCGCCTTTTTCACGGTCGGGCCTCCAGCCGCTCAATATCGCGCCGCAGCTGTATATAACGCCCGGTATCCAGAGATCATGTTCATTTTCCAGTTCGTATGGTTGGCCCTTCTCCGGCTTCAAGATCGGTTCGCTGATAAATTTTTTCCTGGGATCCTTATTGTCGGTCAAAAGCAGCCTTAAATCATAGTACTTATCCTCCCCGTCCATGGCCGCGGCATGAACGAGCGTGAGATCGAAGCCATTTAATTCAATAAACTCCTCCGTGGGCACATTGGCTACATAAGCTGAAGGCCCCATCCAATGAAAGGGCGGAAGAGCCGTTAACTTATAAGGCCCGACGGTTTTCCATGTCCCGTACATGTCCCCTGAAGAATCAATCTCCGCTATCCACATCTGAGAATTGTGATTCATTGAAGGCCGGAATAGGGCATACCATTTTCCGTTAGCAGGGTTACCAAAAGGTACAAAATTTTTGATATTCCCGGGCATATCAGTGATCAATTTCTTCAGTGGCTTCCATTCCCAATTAACTTCCGCGCTCTTTCCCTTTTCCAGTAGCTGAACGTTTTTCAAGAACTTATGTGAATCATGTTTTGTAACTGCGGAAAAGTATTGTCCGTCTCTTCTTACCGCCGTCAGGAAAACATAGACATATCTATTCTTTTCCATTTTGCCGTTAACTTCCTCCCATATTTCCCTCTCAATAGCGCGCGCGTCCTCAAGAGCGATGATCTCAGAATCTCTCTCGATCTTTGACATCACGCTTTGCCAATGTTCCACATCATCTCCTGTCGCATGAAGATAGTTGTACTGGGCATCCAGGTATTCCTTAGAACCGACATCTGAAAGCTGCGAACAAAGGCTTTCATCCTCGGGCATAAGCATCTTTTCGTCGAGCTCTTTAATTTCTCTTTTTTTACCCCCTTCTTCATCGCGCTCTTCGCCTTCTTTTGGGTCGCTCTTATCGTGGAGAAGGAGCCCTATCCAGGACTTTCGTAGCACGTCCTTTTTGCCGGGAATATTGATAGCGATCCTGTTAAAAAGCAGGCGCCTGCCGGCTAGAGCCAGAACTCCGGCGTTTAAGTTGTATTCCAGGCTTTTATCTCTCGGTTTCATCAAGGGGCCGTTCCTCTCCACTTTTCTAATTTCCATCTCTATCGGCAACTCGCCACGAAATTCTTCAAACATGGGATCCTTAAATTTTATCTTGTCCGGGGGAAACTCAGGGGGATACTTACCCTGGGGAGAAAAAGGCCTTATCATGCGGTCCCTTAATATCTTATCCTCTTCCATCAAATACTGTTTCTGATAGAGACGGAGAGCGTAATGTGCGCGCCACGCATCCTTCCATTTCCGTCCGACTTTATCATCATCGGGTATTCCGTATCTTTTCATTTTTTCCTTTAGATATTCCTCGATCGCCTCTTCGCCGATCTTTCCCTCATATACAAGTTTAGATATAATATATTCAAGAAAGACCGACCTTCCTTCCCTGCTTTCCCTTATTTGTTTATCTATTAACGCGTGCGCCAGTTCATGAAGTTTCGCCATTTTACTGGCAATTTTATCATCCTTCTCTAATCGACTTGATGCTTCGTCTTTTTTATTCGTACCCCCGAACGGCTTTAAAACGGCAACAAGGTTCCTCGCCCCTATCCCCTCTATGCCGTAATCGTTGGGCTCTATGAGAAAAGCTTCTCCTTTAAAGACCGAATTGATAAACTCATTAAGCTGTACATTGATCCCTTCGTGCGAAGTTTCATAAAAATTATCGAATATATCCGGTGATGCTCTTTTAACTCTTAATTTTATCTCTATCGGTTTTCCTTCCGGGTGCGTGATATCCACGGCTTGAAAAATCAAAACTCCCTCGCTGCTTCCTTCACTATCGGGCACAAATGTTATATTGGAGAGGATCTTCCACTTGCCGATAAGGCCGGTAAGGAATGATTTGACGCACGGCGCTTTCGAAATAGCTTGTTGAATGGCGGAAAGAATAGCTTGGTTGTCCAGAATTTCTTTTGTAATGTCGAATTCTTTCAGTATTGTTTTGCGAAAAACACCATATACTACTTCTGCTTCTTTCACAACAAATGCCTTTAGGGGCTGGCCGATTATGCTTCCGGTTTTAGGGTCATATTTGTGCCAGACAAGTATTATCCCGAAGTTCGGCACATTGACAAGGGTGCCAAGAACAAAAACATCTTCTCCCTTTTTGGCCAATTTCTTTCCGATGTAATGGCTTGTTTTTGACGCCCTCCCGCTCTTGTCCAGCTTGCTGACAACATAACTTGTCCCGTCCTCCCGCGGCTTGATCCATTCTTCTCCTAATTGCCATCTTTTGATATCCGCCCATCCCAGGGTGCGGTCTTTTGCAATTCCCGCATTCAAATTATCGCCAATATGGTAGTTCACTGTAATATGATCGATCACTTTGCCTTTATCCTCTACAATTCCCACAATACCGTGATTGGGGTCTTCGACAAACCGCAAGGTCATACCCGCCTTCTTTTTAAAATATGTGCTACTGGAAAGGCCCGGCGTCTTCTCTTTTCCGGTAATAACGTAGCTTTCTGCACTTGCCAGGATGATATCGACCCATTCAGATGTAAATACGTCCCTGAGAAAATACCGCAAGGCTTGTCTAAAAGCCTCGACTTTGAGTTCTTCCGGTGGCGGGGGAATAGTGACTTCCGGTGTTCGCTCATCGGCTTTCGGCGTTTTTTCCCGACCCTCAATATCCACATATGGCGTAGAATCATTTATAGCGGTTACGGTGTTAAGGTCAAATTCCACAACCTTCAATAGTGCTTTATGAAGAACTTTTCCGGCGAAATTTTTACGCCACACAGGCGACATGGTCTTTCTTACAACATCACGATCGATTTTATTCCTGAAATAAGCCCTTGTCGCGGTATCAACTTCATCTTCAGGGTCTATCAGAGCCATTGCTACGCACTCCGTCAGATCTATGGCAAAATCCCGGGAAGGCAGATGAAGTCCGGGTTCAGGGAGATCTACTTCGACAAGTTTGGTATCCGGCTCGACCCCGGCCCTTAGGAATACGCCGTTTCCATTTACAAATATCCTTTTCACTTCTCGATTGTAGGCATCTTTTATTGTTTCACCCTCCGAAAGATCTTCAGGAAGCCACCAGTCTATCCCGCCTTCAAATTTCTCGAATGGTTTTTTCAGCTGAGATGCCGGAGTCAATACAACCACGTCAATATCCGAATGTTTCTTTAGATCCTTATCCTTTTTTCGGCGGTTATATAAAGAAGCCGCCGTGCTGCCAATGATAATACCTACCGCGCCGTGCTCTTTCAATATCCTGTCAGCTTCTTTTAACCCCTCGAGACCTACTTTGGCCTCAGGTGGAACGGGGTCTTCTTTTTCGATCCTGATTGTAATCTTCATCAGCTGTTTAAGGGTCATCTTTAACTTCACATTGAGTTCTTCTATCATCTCCAGGCTCAATCGAGGACCTCCCATACCCATGCCCATCATACCAAGGAAGCTAAACACTATGATGCCTACCATAATCAACGGAACAATCACCCAGGAAGCCCCTATCCCCTGTCCCAGCTGCAACCCCACCTCGGCAGCTTGAACTAGCCGCGGAGTAAGAAGACCGGCAAGCAGGATCCCCAGGATCGTCCTGCCGGACAATAGCTTTTGTAAAGGACCCGGGACATGCATGCTGAAAGTGGTCCACCCGTTTTCTATCGAATAGGCCAGACTCCCGCCTGCCTTCTCGGCGGTCTCCCTAGCTATGGCTATGCCCCTTCCCGTGCAGGAAAAGGCCCGGGTAGCAACGGCATCCCCGTCAAAACGTCCTTCCTCGACCAAGGATACTATGTCAGGAGACGATACATAGCTTTCCTTTATTCTGGCAAGGTGATACTGGTCAGGTACTGAATCGTTACTGACGGCGATCTTGATGTTTTGATCGTTTATTTCCCACTGTATTCTGAGCTTCGTTATCTTATATCCCTCTTCAAGGTACTGTCTTACTATTTTATATTTTTCTTCACCCTTCATATCTTTTCTTGCTATAAAGCTCTCGACGCTTCCGTATTTATCCGTAAAACGCATGAATCCTTTTGCCTTCATCGCATTCATCATGATCTCATGGAAAAACGAATCAAGGGCCACTTCCGCATCTTCACTATACCCGTGCTTCGAAAGAAGTGATCCCAGCGCCACTCGTAACCCAAATATCGTCTTATACTTTCCGCCGGAAAGATCCGCAAAAGAGACCGCCCCCGAATCAGTAATTTCTATAACCGGCTCCCCGGGAACATCTTCCTGTTCCGCAGAAGGCGGGCCCCTGGTTTCCGGGACACTTTCTTCAAAGAGATATCCCGCTGAACCGAAGAATCTGAATATTGAAAGAAGCTGCTTGGGTATTCTAATTTTATGTTTTTCGAGGATGTTAAAGAGCTTTAGTATCTTATTCACGGCGCTGCCCTTTGACTTGATGACTCCGGTGTCAATTTCACTCTTTAACTCTTCAGATACGGGGCTGAATGTCCGCACAGCAGAAACAATGGTACTCAAATCGTTATTTTTTACGCCATTAATGATATCGCGCAGATTTCTCTGATTCTCATCATTGATCTCACTGCAGGAGCCAAGGTCAATAAAGACTATCGTCTTTCCGTCATCCTTCAGGAAGATATTTCCGCTATGGGGGTCGGAGTGGTAAAAACCGTCCACGAATATCTGGCGCAGGAGCTCATTGGCTATCGCCCTCCTTATTTCTACCGGGATGTATTCCATGTCGCTCAGCTTTACGCCGTCCACGAATTCCTCGATCATGATGGAATTGTTACCTGCATCGATTGCTTGCGGCACCTCGAACCTATATGAACCGGATTGGGGCAGGTAATTCCATTTGCCCGTAAAATACATCGCTACCGCTTTTACAAACCTCTTCAAACCTCTCCACGGATGGAACCTTGTCCTGAGATTCCTCGCAAGCCTCTTCTGGTTTTTAGCCTCGCGGTTAAAGTCCATTTCTTCGTTGATCATCTCTTCGATGCGCTCAAACATATCATCCGGCAGGCTTATATCCCGCTGCGCAAGATCATCCCGGATATCCCCAAGGGCCCTCCTGAAGAAAGCCAGGTCGCTCTCTATCTTCTTTTGCGCTTCCGGCCTTTTGACCTTGATAACACCCTTCCTGCCGTTCTTCAACAAAGCTTTATAAACGGATTTGATCGACGCGCTTCCTACTTCTTCGCCCAGGGATCTGAACTTTTTATAAAAACCGCCGAAGAACTTCTTTATGGCGTCAAAGACAACTCCCTTATTGAGGGGCTTTGCGCTATCCTTGAGGCCTTGCAGGGCCTTCTTTATGGGGCCCTCGTCTATCAGGCCGGAACTGACAAGAAACTGGCCCAGCTTTACACCCACCACTCCCAGTGATTCCAGAAAGATGCGTATGACTGCCGCTTCTTTTTCCTCTCCGGAAAGACCTTCGGCCCGGGAAAGCTGGGACAATTTCTTGATCATCGCAAGGATAACCTCTTCTCTTCTGAGCTCGTCCGTAGTGGTATCGGTATCTCTTTTCCTGAATACGCTGTCGTAAATAGTTTTAAAGATGCTGCCGGTTTTCCCCGGGAGAACAGCATCAAAGAGCGCATCAAGAAATTCCCTTGAGGCATTATCGTCAGCAAGGATCCCCTTCTCCCCATACAAGAAGCTAACGAAAAAGTCGTCAAGCTCGCTTGTGCCAACGCCCTTATAGTGCTTTCCTTCTTTGCCGGAGAACCTATCCTTTAAAGAATCAAGTTTGACTCTCATCTCATACTCAAAATAGACCATGTTGTATGGTTTTTCATCCCGCAGGCCCATGAACCACAAAAGTAAATCTTTTTTATCCGAGGGATTCATGGCCTTGATCGCTTCCCTTATCGCGTCTTCATAAAACGTAAACTGGGATTGCGTTTTTTTCCTGAGATTGTCCGGGTGCTGAAGCATGAGACTGTTTATAAGATCTCCGTCTTCCGGCGTCAGAGCACAAGACTGCACATTAAGAAGGATATCGTCACGGTTAAAGCAAAGATAAGGAAAATAATGTGTTACGCGTTCAAGCTCTCCTTCAAGCGCCTCAAACTTCTCCGGGGATTCTTCTCTTTCCATCTCGAGCGCTCTAAGGGCGAACTTCTCCCTTATATGCGGGTTGTAAAATAAAGGAAGGGCTTCATCTATGTCCCGGATGGAGGGCTCGCCCTTTTCCAAAACCTCCCTGAGGTGGTTGTCTCTCGTATTAGACGGCCTCGCAAGTAATCCGGAAATAAGCCTTATCTTGTCTTTCGTTTCTATCGGCTTAGTAAGCATTTCCGCGAGAATGCCTGACGCTAATTCAGGTACCATTAGATCGAATTGCGCCAGTATCCCGCCGGGCTCCGCCCGGTACAGGCCAGGGTAAGACGCGAATTCTCCGTCATGCGCGGCGATAATGCTAGCTTCAGCGATCCTGGCATCATCTTTGGTGCTTTTGTAGGCTACATTTGCCATAACACCCAGGTTCTCCTCTTCTATCTTTTTGTCTTTTGAAAGAAGCGGAATAATTCTTTGCGTCAAAAGTTCCAGGAACTGTTGTTTTTTTGACTCGTCAAGAGAGGCGATCTTCCCTGAAATACTTGCCGCGTCATAAATGGCATCATCTTCGATCCGGACCCCCCATTCATCCCTTAACTTTTTCTCGACGAGTAGGCAATAGAGGATGAAATTTCTGTATGGTGAAGGAGGAACGATGCGCGCAAGATCGTTAAGGATCTCATCAAAACTTCTCTGCGAATCGCGTATTATGCCGACAAAGCCTCTCACCTCATCTTCTGACACATGCCGTGAACGGTTAAAACGGGTTACGTCTACCGAGCTCGTTGGGTCTCCAAGGTCTCTCTGTCGGGAAACTTCCCCTGGGAAGTATTCCCGCGGAAAAAATACTTCCAGAATAGGACTGTCTACCTCGGACACACCCCCGGGTCCGTAATAACCATCGAATTCTCTGGCAGGCATTTTTTTTCCGGTAATACGAATCGAAAATACTTGGATCTGTAAAGGTAAGATATAAAAATTCCAAAGCTCGTCTTTTTCCTTATTCTTATGTCTTGCTGCATAATAATGGAGAGGTACCTCTTGGACGATCTTGTAAAGCACGCTTTTAGGGTCTGACCCAAAGCGTTTAATATGCTCATAAAGAACCAAAAGATCCCGTTCGCTCAAATCCTCTTCAAGAACAATCCTGCGGAATATCCTTTCATCGGCTATTCCGCCCTTTGAATAAAAATATATTAATAGTTTTACATCCGGATGGACGGAAGGATCAAGATGAATACCCTGGCGTGCAAGCTTTTCTTCGATCAAAGAAATAGGGATCCTTTTTACTCTTTTGAAAACGCTGCGTGCTATATCTCCTCCCGTGGTAAATTCATGAGTTTCCACATCGTAAAGGTCTGTTCTTTCAAGGAGCCAGTCAACAACTTCCATCTGCTTTTCAGGAGAAAATGAAAAAAGTGGCGTTTCATCTTCGTCTACCAGTCCGATAATAGGAAGCAAGTGCTCCCACACGTTGACGCCTGAACGCTTAAACAGGTATTCAGCATTGCCAAGCCTGCTAAATATCGTCTCTGGATTGATATCTCCAAACCATTCAGTGAACGCGTGTTCGATGCTCCCTGGAAAATCTTTGCGTGAATGGAAAAAATAACTAAAAGCACTAAGCCAAAAACGGTCTTTTAACGCACTTTTTTCGCCTCTGTCTTCGCATAACCATCCCCAGACCAAAGAGCTTATTTCCGGACCTGCCTCTATTAGAAGATCAAACATAGCATGCACAACAGGAGAATGCTGATATGAATCGAGATCGAGCACGGTTATCCTGTCAGCAAGAGATAATAGCTCCCTTACGTCTTCAGGTGTGAGGTTATTTACGATTTCGAGTTCACCTAAAATGCCTCCCAGGATGCTCTGTTGCGCTTGTAGAATCGCACTGGGCCCCTCGTTTCCTACAAAACTGTCCCAGGAGACGGCATCCATGACTGCCATCTGCTTTTTCCACTTCTCAAGCCCTTCTACCGCGGACCTAACGTCTTTGATCCTTCCCGGATCCTGTTTGACCATTTCCGTCATTTTTTCTTCCAAAGTATAAGGTATAACCCCTAGTAAAAACTTATTCATGAGCCCTTGGAAGAATGATTTAAGACGAGGCTCCATCTCATAAGGAAGGCGCGCCTTAAGCGCGGAAAGTATATTATCAAGGCCGATCCTTTCGGCAATGGCCCGCTCTGCTTCACGGTTCAAGTTGCCTTCCATGGTACCTAATTCAAAGAATATCCGGAAAAGTTCTATCATACTCTTATCTTCCCCCGCAACGCGGGAGGCCTGCTCTTCAAAAGCCGACCGAATTCGTCTCTGCGCCTCTTCGTCGTGCGCAAGTGGACGTTCCTCAGGGCTTCTCTCTTCTGTCGGAAAAACATACATTATGAGAAAATCAAGCGCGAGAAACAGCTTTTCCGGCGAATCGGACCTTCTTATAAGTTCCAGTGCGGTATCAATGTCCTGTAATCTTAAATTAGGATGAGGATATTGCGGATAAACCCAATCTTTGAACTCTCTGTTCCTTGTCTTGAGATTTACCGCTTCTTTGAACTCTTCGCTGAATTCTGTCGGATCATTGTAGTAAGAAGGCCAGTGAAGACCGTTAACTTGTTTTTCCAGCTTCCTTATCCTTTCATCGGTCAACGGGTGAGAAAGCATGGTGAGGATCATTTGAAGCGCTGACTGTCCTCTTTCTCTTTCACGAAAGGCCTTCATCATGTCAAGCGCGCCCCTTACTGTATAACCCGCTTTATCTATTGTCGAAAGTGACTCTATATCCGCCTGGTATTCGTCGGCATGCCGCCCTTGTAATTTTTGTATAGCGTCCCACGAATGGAAATCCCTTGGGAACGTGAGCTCTTTTCCTTCAAAAATGTCGTCAACAAACTGGTCAACATGCGCAAGCTCATGCGCTAATATGTGCGCAAAACTGTCAACCGTCCCTCCGTTATCTACCACGAACCTGATGAGTCCCATGTTGATGCATACCGTGTTTGAATAAGGCAGGACAAATCCCCGCGGATAAGAATAACCGTCATCCAGTATCACGAGGTTAAAATCATCCGGATCGTATCCCCTGGCTTTTAAGGCCCTGTCAAAAACCTCCCGCGTATCGCTGTAAAACGCCTTGAATCGTTCATCTGATGGGTCAACGGTCCCCATGGTAGAATCCCAGTTCTCAATAAGCTGACCGTAAAAATCATTATTCGCAAGAATAGTCTCAAGCTGTTTTTCCAGGAGCTTCACCTGATCAGGATTCTGCCTCTTCCATTCATCCAGTTTATCGAGCGGTATGTTTTTACGCGAAGCAACCATCCGCCAGAGGATATCCTCATCAGCAAGCTTGTAACGATATTCTTCCGCGCCGGTTTGTTTCCTGGCGGTCCACGCGCGGTAGATCCTGTAAGCAAGGTACGCGAAAAGAAGCCCGCCCACGACTATAGCGAAAGTGGTCCACGAAAAATCCAATGTCTGCTCGCCGAGAAAGAGAGGCATGGCAAAAAATGCGGAGCTGTCTTTTTTGGGCGGAGTTGAGAGCTCTCCCGCCTTAAGGGCTAAATGGATACTGTTGAAAAGTCTGACTGCGGGAATGTCCTCCTCTTCGATCTTGCCTGTCTCACAAAAATTACGGGGGATATATGCGACTCCTCTTTCGCTATAATTATGTCCTTCGGAAAAATTGATCCACACATGTCCGGGGTCGTTCCCCAGTTTATAAATATCTACGCTACGATACTCAGGAAATCGGCTTTGGACCCGCTCCGCGGTAACGGACCCGTAATAAGCAATAACAAAGTTGTCCCTTTCAAGGCCCAGCATCTTTACGAGTCCTTCAACGGCGTTAAAAGTGTCTTCGCTGTCAACTTTAAGGATCAATTTCGCGCCCTTACCCTTAAGAAACCACTTCAAATCGATGTGCCCGCTATCGTCAATGTAATCTAAGATCTCCTCTATTGGGCCGCTATATAGATCAAGAATTGAGCAAAAGATGAAAAAGTAGTACGGATTAAAAACAAACAGCTTTCGCAAGGCATCATGATCAATGGAAGTATCTTTCAGAGCATTTAAAGACCGCTGAACGCGCATTTTTGTTCCTGAAAGCACGTCCACGGCGCGCCACACGTCCCAGGGTTTCTTCAAAATCGCCTCTTTTAAAACATCGATTCCGATAAGCTCGGAATTGGCAAGTATCCTTATAAACTGTTTATGCCCGGAAAGTCTGGAGATCAAAAGATCAAAGTCGCCTCTCTTGCCCTTGAAAAACGGTTCAAGTTCATTCTTTAATGCTTCAAAGGCCGCGTCACCGGACCTGAAGTGTTTTTGTCTCTTTCTTTTTTCGGGTGAAGGTTTTGCTTTTTCGCGGTCTTTCGTTTTTTCCTCATTCAACACTTGCCTGAATATTTTTATCGCCGGTGCCGGACTTACGTTCATCGTCCTGGCCATGGTTTCAATTACACCTTTTGCCTCTTCGATGTCCTTACGAAAAGCGTCTTTCCTTTGTTTCTCCGGCAAGTCAAGCCTGAATGTATCGTAATCAAAAAGTGTGAGCGGATTGTGATTATGCGGAATGTTAAAAACGCCGCCGTACTGATTGAACGTGCAGCCATTAAACTCATTATGGAGGATATGCAGGAACAGGCCATACCTTGCCGCAGCGCCTTTAAGAACTTCCTGGGCCATTTCTTCATACGGAACTGCTTTTCCATCTTTCGTCGCTTTCCGGACATCACCGTTGCTGTCATAATCGACTTTGTACCCGTAATATTCAAAAAAGGACCTCAGGTCAAGCTTTCCATATACTTCGCTCATCCTCTCGTTGCAGGGAACATCATACACGTATATAACGGGCTCCCTTTCTTCCGGATGTCCTTTTTTGGGAATACCTATAAAGTCCAGATAATCTTCAGTCGGGATCAGTTTCACCTGGGGCGGCATTTCAAGTTCTTTGGGGACTCTTCTGGCCGTGGGCAATTTTTTGGCCCCTTTCTTTTCTTTATCGGCCACAATTGCAGGAAAAGCCAGGACATCCGCCTCTACTACCGGCCTCCTTATCATGTCTATCCGGGCTCCGTGCTGTTTTGCAAAAGTCATAGCGGGGTTACCGGCTTTTTCAAGGCGTTCGAACGCTTCTCTGAGTACAACATCAACTTCTATGGAGGCTTCCGATCTGGGTAGTCCCCCATGCAGGAGATGAACGCCACTGCCCTTTCTCACTCCCACCAGGACCCCGGACTGATTAGTTGCCATGGAAGCTCCTGTTCCTTTATATACAACCATATGTCCCTCCGATAAGTAATAATGATGGGCCCTATTGTGCTCATCGCTGAACGAAAAGGACAAGGGGTTTTTCATGGGGAAGTAATACCTTTTCCCTATTTTCTTTATGCGTCCGGCGCGCACTTCTCTTTCGAGAAGCTCCCTTGAAATAATACTTATGCTCTTTCCACTTGTCTCTTCGTCCTTCTTTGTGTTTATTTCTACGGGAACATAAAAATAGTTCCCCAGCATCCTGAGTTCCGCGACCATTCTTTTCATTTCATCTTTGGTTCTTTCTTTAGAGGTCACGGCAGGAATATACTGGCCCAGTATCGAAGAAAATGACAATTGATACATCTCAAGGGTAGGAGCAAGCTCAAGGGCTTTTCTGAATTCTCCGGCTGATCCTACGGCCTTTGCGGTCTCCTGGAGGGCCGTCCCGACGCTGTTAACATTAAATGCTTTTTGTTCCGCAAAAATGGCCGTTTGGAATTCTATCGCCGCTTCAAGGGCATCCGGAAGATCTCTTTTCGATCTTGACGCTTTTATTGCCGCGGGAGCGGCGTATCTCAGGTAAAAGTGATGAGCTGGATTGACGCTATGAGGAGTATTGGTCTGTGGGATCATTTTGAGCAATCTCTGGAGAACCATCTCGAGCTTGTCAATCGACTTTGCAGCCTCGGCTGCATGTATAAGGCCGTCATCCAAAAAACGGCCTATTTCTAATTCACCGCGGATCGCTTCCAGATCGATCAGAAATTTCTTAACAACTTCGATAGCTTTTAAAAAATTCTCTTCGGATTTTGATGTCACTGTTGCCGCCGGAACACCACATTTGAGAAAGATCTCCGGATTCACACCTTCTTTGCAGAGTGAATCAGCGGCCTCCAAGGCCGCTATAAGATCTTTTTCAGTTCTTACACATGTACTGCCCCAGAAAACCCCGCGCTCAAGAACCCCCTCACCGGCAAAAATCCTTTCCGAAACTGTTATCACGAGCTTTTCCATAGACTCGAGGACTTTTATGAATCCTTCTTCCGACTTGATCGCATTTATTGCCGCCGGGAAAACACGCTGAATGGTAATATCAGAAATGTTAGCCCCTGCCTTTTCATAAATGTTAGAAGTAAATGTCCGGATGGCGTCGAGAAGTCTTTCGAGGCCTTCCCTTGACCGGGAGAACATTGCCGCCTGTATAATGATAAAATCGAACTGGGAAGGAACTTCTTTTCCGGCAAAAAGAGACGCTTTCATCTCTTCTATTTTTGGCCTGAAAAGGGCCACCCTTTCTTCATCCGGCATATCTTCCCATTTTCTTTCCTCAGCCGCCGCAGAAGCCCTTTTCCTCTCTTTTAGAAATACAGTAGCACGTGTACCTATCACCCCTTTACGGTCGTCTTCAATGCTTTTCTTTTCGTATCCCCACTCCCCTTTGATCAGTTTTATTCCTTGGTCACGGATATTCTCCTGATCGCCATTCACTGCCGCTACCATGCGCTTATCCGCGTCACCGGGCTTTGCCGCGTCAAAAACATCGAGCCTTTCCGCCTTTCCCTTGCCATCTAACTTTATGTGCATAAAAACAGGGAGAGAAAGATCAAACTTATTCCCGTGCTCTAAAGCATTTTTAAGCAGCTCTTTGATGGGAAAGACAATATCATGAGTATCTTTACTGCTGAATTTCTTACTTAAGTCTCCGGCAAGAAATTCGAGTTGTTTTCTTATCTTTTTGTACGCGTTGTCAATATCCACAAAGTTATCGAATCTCAAAGAGATGAGTTTGCCCGACTCTATCGCTGCTATCACATCCTTAACAAGGCCCCAGCTCCCCTTCGTATCCAGCGGAACCTTGAATTCGGTTAATTCGCTCGCACCCGTTTCCTCCATCATACGTTTTTTAAGCAGGTCCGGCCGGGAGCCGTATTCAACATCCCTAATGAGCTTTACGGCGGGGTGATCCGCTTCAGCAACGGGCCTACTCATGGAAGGCCTGTACGGGTCGGCTGCACTTAGCGCTTTATAAAGAACTTCGATCCTTGGGTCATCCTTCCTGTCGTGGAAATACCCTTCAAGGAACACGCGGATAGGATCAACCCCGGTCCGTTCGAGCAGCATTTTAAAAGATGCGTGTTTTACAAAAAAATCTTTATAATGCCGGATCGCCTGGAAGACGCCAATAAACCGGCAGGCGATCATCTTTTTGGGGTTTGAAATTCTGTCGACACGTTTCGATGTCTCAAAATCTTTCATCCGCTGTTCAGGCCCCTGTTCGCCCTCAATGAGCAGACAATTGTTCTGGTGGGGCCATTTGAGAAAATAACCTTTATCGTTGGCCCGCCTGACCTGCACGCCGTGATTGAGGGCAAAATTTCTAACTCTTTCGATAACCTCTGGGATGTTTTCGCTTATACTTTCATCCGGTCCTCCCGATCTTTCGGCAGCCTTTAAACGATCCGCTTCTTCTTTTACCTCCGGAAGGTCTTCGAAGAGTAATTGTTCCAGCGTGATCTCGGGGGCCTCGGGCACGAGCATGGCCACAAAATGTCCCTTTTCTTCTCCAAGCTGAATGTCCGGGTAAACGCCTCGAGCCAATCGTAAAGCCCTTGATATATCGTCTTCGAGGGCCGGCTTCATGATATCAAACTCATTTTTTGCCCCATCCTTGGACATCGCCCCTAAAATATGTTTAGCTTCTACGAATTCTATCTTTCCCTCGTCATCCGCAACCCAGGTTTTAGTGGGGCCGTCCTTGAATTCTTCCGAGGAAGGGGGAAATATACCGTGGTACGTCGTGCCTTTTAATTTTACGTAACGGAACGTAACGTTATTTACCGTTATCGGCTCTTTAAGTTTGAGCCACATGGACCTTGCGGCAAAAAGATGATCCGGGTCCATGTTTTGCCGGTCCCACGAAAGGCATTGCTGGATCCTTTTAAATATTCCCGGGTCATGTTCTTCCAAAAGTTTCCTTGTTTCTTCGTCCCATTCTATTATCTTTGAACGCAGCGGCTGGGGCCTGATCACTTTCCACAAGGACCTGGCGATCTCCATGTAAACATTATTGACATCTTTTACTGGAAGCCATAACGCGTCTTTCTTCTTTAGCAGCCCTACTTTGCCTCCCAGCGCTTTATGCGCTTCATCATCCGGATTATAAAGCACTATTCTTTTAAGGTTTTCTAGATCGTAGTCATATAATTTTCCGGAACTTCTTAATCGTCTTAGTATTGTTGCGTCCGAAAAAATAAACTTGATGTATGTTATGAATCGCTTTGCCAGGTATTTATCAAACCCTCTTATTTCAATGTCGATCTCGGGATCATCCGGGTTTTTCTTCGGGAAACGCAACCGAAATCTTTTCTCTTCTACCTTCTCTAAAGAAACAGATTTATTCTTTGCGTCGACAACGGCATTGTATTTGTTTACGGGACCTCCCGCTTTATCCACGACTGAACATGGAATAATCCATTTTTCGGCCTTTTCATCGTATTCTTTGTTTTCAAAATCAAGAACGATGAACTGCCCATCAAGAGCCGGAAGCGTAAGCCTAAGTTTGAAATCCTCCTGCTTCTCGAGCGACTCTACGATGCCCTTCGTGTAGAACTTCAGCATCATCTCATGTGTTATTGTCTGGCTAACGATAGGATTAAAAGCGGATTGGACTTGAAGACAGGTATTGTTTTTCGATGTGAAGAGATCCGGGTTTGCCGATGAGATGTTATTTATAGTGAAAAGACACACTATTACGATAGATATGATCTTAATCCAAATAGTGTGCCTTTTTTGCCAAGCCATATATATTTACCCCCTAATCTGCCTTTTTATTAATATAACATTAATACTATAATAGCATATAGGGAGTGTTAAGTCAAACGAAAGTTATATAACTTTTTTAACACCTAACATTTCATAAGTGCTTTTGAGTATTATAGATAGGAATGTAGATATGACCTCAACACACTTCAATGCCCGGCATTGAAGGTTAGGAGGGTTAGTCCGGTGATTACAAGGTTGGGGTGGACTTTCTTTATATGATGAGAATATTTGGCGACGAGTTTCGCGTCGCCACCCGTAGCAACGATCTTTAAAGACCTGCCGTATTTCTTTTTCAGCTTCTCCGCGAGGCCGTCGCACATTGACGCATAACCGTAAAGTACGCCGTTGTTCATGCTGCCGCGCGTATCGCGTCCTACCAGGCCTTTGGCGGGTTTAATGTCTACTTTCGGGAGAAGGGCCGCTTCCTGGATGAGTGAACCAAGGGCTAAACGCAGGCCGGGAAATATCAAGCCGCCCTCGTACTCCCCTTTTCTGTTAACGCAATCCAGGGTCACGGCCGTTCCGAAATCGATAGAAACGACCGGTGAACCAAAAAGTTCTTTTGCGGCAAACGCGGCGACAAGGCGGTCCTGCCCGACTTCCCGCGGCTTTTTGTACTTATTCTTTATCGGCACCTTTATGTTTTTTCCGACTACAAGGATGCGGTGCTTCGGCAGGATCATCTTTAGGCTTCTTTTTAAAATGCGCAAAAATTCGGGAACGACGCTCACTATTATGATCTTATCGATAGCGCGGATGTTCCTTCCAAGAAGGCGCCTCAGGGCTTTCGACGAAACGGTTTTGCGGGAAGTGCGTATAAAATACCGCTTCACGATCCTCTTTCCCTGAGCGATCGCTAAAGACGTATTCGTGTTTCCTATATCTATCAGTAGATCCATATTTAACCCGGTTGATTCTTGGCGACGTCGCCGCTGAAGACCCTGCGCCTTGAACCGTCGTCCAGTTTAAGAATAAGAGCGCCTTTTTCGTCTATGTCGACAGCGCGTCCTTCAACTATCTTATGATGTTCGGTAACTTTCACGTGTTTACCGAGAACGGACGAAACGGCCTTGCACTCATCGCGCAGCGACACAAATCCTTCTCTTTTGAGTGTCGCGTAATCTTTTTCAAAAATTTCCAGAAAGCGCCTGACCAGTCCGGTGCGGCTGACGCTGTGCCGGCACTCCTCCTTCAGGCTGGTTCCTACCCGCGGCAGCTTCTCCCGGGCCGTATTGACGTTTATGCCTATACCGAGGATCAAAAAATCCACCCTGTCCGGCTGGGCCTTGATCTCCGTCAATATCCCTCCCGCCTTTTTGCCGTTTATTATTATATCATTAGGCCATTTTATTTTTACATCTAATTCGCACAATCCGCTTATGGCCTTCGCGGCGCTGATCGCCGCAATAAGAGTGACAGCAGGGATCTCGTCTGTTTCAAGATCGGGGCGCAAAATAAGCGACATATAGGCACCGCCGCTTTTCGGCGAGACCCACTCCCTTCCCACTCTTCCTTTGCCGTGAGTCTGGGATTCGGCGACAACGATCGTCCCTTCCGGCTCGCCTTTCTCGGCCAGCTCATACGCTCTGATATTTGTCGAGCCGACACTTTCATAATGATAGATACCCTTCTTGCCGATAGTCTTCGTATTGAGATTATAATCGATCTCGTACCCGAAAAGTTTGTCGGGGGCGGAAGTTATCCTGTAGCCAAGATGCGGGACGGCGTCTACGGAATAGCCGTCTTCGCGGAGTTTGGTGATGTATTTCCACACACTGGCACGCGAGACTTCCAGCTTTTTGCTTATGTCTTCTCCGGACACGAAGTTCCCCGCGTTCTTATAGAAGATGTCCAGTATTTTCTTTTTACTCTCGAATTCCTTCATGTTCTTTTCTCAACCGTTTCTTAAGCCGCGCGATCTGATCACGGAAGACTATCGCCTTTTCAAACTGCAAGTTCCTCGCCGCTTCTTCCATGTCCATTTCAAGCTCCGCTATAACCTCCATTACGTCCCATTCTTCGGGGGTTTCACTGATAACGTCCGCCGTAATTTCTTTTGCCCTCCTGTACGATTCGAGCCCTTCCCTTACGGCCTTCATGATCGTTTTTGGTGTAATGCCGTGTTCCTGGTTGTATTTAAACTGCCTCTCCCTGCGGACGTTTGTAGTCTCGATGGCGTGCTTCATTGAATCGGTCACGTTATCCGCGTAAAGTATTACTTCACCGTTGATGTTCCTCGCGGCCCTCCCGGCTACCTGTATTAAAGAGGTGCCGCTTCTCAGGAAACCTTCTTTGTCCGCGTCCAGAACGGCAACCAGGGAGACCTCCGGCAGATCCAGGCCTTCCCTCAGCAAATTAATACCGACGAGGCAGTCGAACTTTCCCAAGCGCAGGTCGCGTATTATTTCAACCCGGTCGAGGGCGTTGATCTCTGAATGAAGGTAACGCACTCTCAATTTCCGCTCCTTAAGAAAACGGGTAAGCTCTTCCGCCAGGCGTTTGGTAAGAGTGGTTACCAGGACTCTTTCGTTCTTTTCGGCGCGTTTCTTTATTTCCTCAATAAGATCATATATCTGGTCTTTTGTAGAGCGCACGGATATCGGCGGGTCGACCAATCCCGTGGGACGAATGACCTGCTCCGTCACGACACTGCTGTTTGAGATCTCGTAGTTCGTGGGAGTTGCTGAAACAAAAAGAAGCGGCTTTACTATATCCATGAACTCTTCGAACTTGAGGGGTCTGTTGTCCAGCGCCGACGGAAGCCGGAAACCGTAATCCACAAGGGTTCGCTTTCGCGCCTGGTCCCCGTTATACATCGCGCGCAGCTGCGGCAACGCCACGTGGGACTCGTCTATTATAACAAGAAAATCATCCCCAAAGTAGTCAAGAAGGCACCACGGCCGGCTGCCCGGCTCCCTCCCGGATATATGCCTTGAATAATTTTCAATGCCGCTGCAGTAACCGAGCTCGTTCAGCATCTCCATGTCGTACTTGGTCCTGGACTCGAGCCGCTGGGCCTCAAGGAGCTTGTTCTCTCCCTTGAGCTCTTTAAGCCTTTCTTCCAGCTCTTCCCCTATGGATTTCACGGCCTTTTTCACTTTGTCTTCTGTCGTAACAAAATGCTTGGCGGGATAAACCGCAACCTTGTCCAGACTTGTAAGGATATCTCCCGAGACCGGATCTATCTCGGAGATGCGCGTGACTTCGTCCCCGAAAAACTCTATCCTTAGAGCGGTCTCCTTGTACGCCGGGAGGATCTCCACGATATCGCCCCGCACCCTGAACTTTCCGCGCTGCAGGTCATAATCGTTGCGTTCGTACTGGATATCCACAAGTTTCTTCAGGAATTCGTCCCTGGATACTTCTTCTGAAAGGCGCGCTTCCGCCAGCATACTGGAATAGTCTTCCGGGGAACCGAGTCCGTAAATACACGAAACACTGGCAACGATCACAACGTCATTGCGGGAAAAAAGCGAGCTTGTAGCGGACAATCTCAGCCGGTCTATGTCCTCGTTTATCGAAGCGTCTTTTTCGATATAGAGATCCGTCTGGGGTACATACGCTTCCGGCTGATAATAATCATAGTAACTGACAAAGTATTCCACGGCGTTTTTCGGAAAAAAACCCTTGAACTCCGCGTAAAGCTGCGCCGCGAGGGTCTTGTTGTGGGATATCACCAGAGTGGGCTTGTTCAATGCCGCGATGATGTTGGCCATCGTAAAGGTCTTGCCGCTCCCCGTCACGCCAAGAAGCGTCTGAAAACGATGTCCCGCGTCTATGGACTTCGTGATCTTTTCGATTGCTTCGGGTTGGTCGCCTGAAGGCTTGAAATCAGCTACTATCTGAAACTTATCCATGGGGCGTTAATCTTTTCCCAGAATTATTTCCAGGCTGAAATCTACCGGTTCGATAGAACTTGTGATCGACCCGGCAGATATGATCTCTGCGCCGGTATGCGCGTATTCACTTATATTTTCGAGGGTTATTCCTCCGGATACTTCAAAAAGAACTTTACCCTCAAGGTCTTTTTCCTTACGCAGGGCTACCGCTTTTTCTACCGTATCCGGCGGCATGTTATCCAGCATTATGATGTCCGGCCTCTCTTCCAGCGCGTATTCGCATTCTTTCAGCGTTTCAACTTCTATTTCCACGCGGATGTTCTTCTGGACGGAAGACCTTGCCTGCTCGATGAGGTCCTTTATGTTTTTTTCGCTATCAGTGCTTTTCTTCTGGATGCCGTACGCCCTTATGTGATTGTCTTTGATGAGGACCATGTCCCAGAGGCCGCTCCTGTGATTTGTCCCGCCTCCGACGGCTACCGCGTATTTCTGCAGATACCTGTGGAGCGGGACCGTCTTTCTGGTATCGTACAAAACAGCTTTTGTACCTTTGATCTTGTCGGTCATCTCGCGGGTCTTGGTAGCGACCCCGCTCATAAGGCTGAGAAAATTCAATGCTGTCCTTTCGCCTTTCAAGATAGATTGCGCTTTACCTTCCGCAAAGGCTATTTCCTGCCCGGGTTCAACGTGATCGCCGTCCTTGACTAACGGGCGGAACTTCAGATCGGGATCAACGCCGTCAAATACCCTTTCGGCAACATCTATCCCGCAGACCATACCTGTCTGGCGCGCCAATATGACGGCGTCGACGACCAGAGACCGGCTCAACACGGCCTGCGAGGTAATATCCCCGGTCCATACGTCCTCTTTAAGGGCGTACCTCACTATAAGATCTATTCTTTTTCTGTTGAGCTCCATCATTTCACTATATGTTATCCTGACCCCGGATATTCGCCTTCGGCGAATTCCGGGGTGACACCAAAAGTATGTCATCCCGGGCGAGGCCACAGGCCGAGACCCGGGATCACATAATATTTTTATTTGATTCCCGCTTTCGCGGGAATGACAACTCGTTTTGCTTTCGCGGGGACGACAACTCATTTCCGCTTCTGCGGGCCCCGTTAGAACTTCATTTTCTAACGGGGCAGGAATGCCATTTTTTTTAATCTTTCTATTTCTCTATCAGTTAGTACCCGGTATTCGCCTTCTTTAAGCGTGCCCAGTGTAAGTCCCGCGTACCTCACCCGTTTGAGAGCCGTAACCTTGCCTTCTACCGCTTCAAACATGCGCCTTATCTGGCGCTTTTTCCCTTCATGAAGCGTTATCCTGTAGACCGTGGTATCTTTGCCTTTTCTCCGGAGTTTTATATGGCACGGAGCTGTTATTTTCCCGTCAACCTCAATGCCTTTTTCTATTTTTTTTATCTTCTCCAGCGACACAAACCCTTTAACCGTAACCAGATACTCTTTTTCTACTTCAAAACTGGGATGCGTCATCCTGTGCGCCAGGTCCCCGTCGTTAGTGACGAGAAGTATCCCGGTCGTGTCTTTGTCAAGCCGCCCTACCGGATAAAGGCGCGCTTTCACTTTCTCGAAAAAATCTGTCACCTTCTTCCGGGAATGAGTATCCTGCGTCGTGGAGATAACGTTTTTGGGCTTATTCAGTAAAAAATAATATTTTTTCTCGCCCCTGGGGAGAAGGCGCCCGTTCACAAGTATCTCGTGACGGTCCGGGTCGACCCGGAGGCCCTTTTCCGTGACACACCGGCCGTCTATCTTAACCTTTCCGCTTTCGATCAATTCAACGGCGCGCCTTCTTGAAGAGACGCCAGCATGGGAAAGAATTGTCTGCAACCGCTTCTTCATTTTAAAGCATCCAGGTTTTCCTGCAGGTTTCTGATCTGCCGTTCGAATCTGTCTTTCTTCTCTTTCTCCTGCCGGACGACTTCTTCCGGCGCTTTGTCAAGAAAACCCTTGCTGCCAAGCTTTTTTTCTATACCGCCGAGTATGCCCTGGAACTTCTCGATCTTTTCTTCTACCCGTTTTTTCTCTTTCTCAACGTCTATGGCCTCTCCGATCGGGATGAACACCGATATGTTCTCAACCAGCGCCGCTACGGACTGTCCGGGCCTTGAAAGGTCTTTTCCTATTGTTTCGACCTTGCAGCGCGCCAGTTTCTCTATCAGCAGTTTATTCTCTTCAAGGATATCCGCGTCGCCTTTTTCTTTGACGCTAAACAGGGCCTTGATCTCTTCCTTGTTCGGTATATTCCAGAAAGCTCTCGCGTTCCTGACAGCCGTGATCACGCCTATCAATTTTCCCATCACGCGAACGGCTTTTTCGTCAACGGCTCCGGCCTGCGGCCATTCCGCGCTCATGATCCATTTTGAGGGCTTCTCCGGGATCTTTTGCCAGATCTCTTCGGTGGCGAAAGGCATAAAGGGATGAAGCAGCTTCAGGCATCCGCGTAAAACGGTCAAAAGGACCCTCTGGGTGGTCTCTTTATCCGGCGAGAATTTGGAGATCTCCAGGTACCAGTCGCAGTATTGGTGCCAGATAAAATCGTACAGGACCGAAGCGGCATCGTTGAACCTGTAAGCTTCAAGTGATCTTGTGACCTTCTGTATCGCCTCGGAAAGACGGCTTAAGATCCACCTGTCCTCGAGCGTTTTTACGCCTTCAAGCCCTACGTCTTCGACTGAGAGACTTTCATCAAGACTCATCAAGACGTATCTTGACGCGTTCCATAACTTATTCGTAAAATTACGCCCTAGTTCAAACTTCTCTCTGGACAGGAAGACATCCTGCCCCTGGGAAGTGATAGAGATGATACTGAACCTCAGGGCATCGCTTCCTACTTCCTCTATGATCTCCAATGGGTCGATAACGTTCCCGAGGGATTTTGACATTTTTGTCCCGGTGGCGTCACGGACGGTCCCATGTATATACACATCCCTGAACGGTATGTCCTTGATAAATTTTAAGCCGGACATGATCATTCTCGCCACCCAGAAAAAGATTATCTCCTGCGCGGTCACCAGAACATCCGTAGGGTAAAATACTTTCAGCTCTTTTGTTTTCTCCGGCCAGCCCATCGTGGAGAACGGCCAGAGCCACGAACTGAACCATGTATCCAGAACATCCGGGTCCTGCTCTATGTTTTTCCCTCCGCAACCGGGGCATCCTTCCGGCTTGTTATCACTAATAAAAACTCCGGGCGTACCCGGTCCCGCTACTTCAACGTCGCGCACGTTCTCATATTTTAGACAATCCTTGCAGTACCATATGGGTATGCGGTGACCCCACCAGATCTGCCGCGAGATGCACCAGTCCCGGATATTTTCCATCCAGTTCAGGTAAACCTTGGTCCACCTCGGAGGATAAAATTTTATTTTGCCTTTTTTGACGACTTTTATGCCGTCTTCTGCCAGCGGCTTCATCCTGACAAACCACTGCTTTGAAAGTCTTGGTTCGACGATAACGTGACAACGGTAGCAGTGCCCCACAGCGTGAGCGTGTTTCTCGGTCTTTACCAGGAGTTTCTTCTCCTTCAGGACTTCAATCAGGGCTTCCCGGCATTCAAACCTGTCCATCCCTTCAAAATCGCCGCCGAGAATATTTATCGACCCGTCGGGATTCATAACGTTGACCGATTCAAGGCCGTGCCTCTGGCCGAGCTCAAAGTCCACGGGATCATGGGCCGGGGTGACCTTCAAAGCGCCCGTCCCGAATTCAGGGTCGACGCTCTCGTCAAAAACAACCTTTAGCTCGCGCTCGACCACCGGCAGGATCAACGTCTTGTCTTTAAGATGCGTATATCTGCCATCTTTCGGGCTCACTGCGACAGCAACGTCTCCCAGCATCGTCTCGGGCCGGGTCGTCGCTACCACTACGTAATCTTCGCCTTCTTTCTCAAGCTTTTCCCTTCCCTTGATCGGGTACTTTATAAAATAAAGCATCCCTTCTACTTCGTGGTGCTCCGCCTCTTCGTCGCTTAGCGCCGTACCGCACCTTGGGCACCAGTTTATAATATAATCGCCTTTATAGATCAGGCCTTCTTCATACAGTCTCGTAAAGACTTCCCTTACCGCGCGGGAAAGGCCCTCGTCCATCGTGAAGCGCGTCCTGCTCCAGTCGCACGCGCACCCCAGCTTTTTCAACTGATGGATGATGGTCGAGCCGTACTCATCCTTCCACTGCCAGACTCTTTTAAGGAATTTTTCCCGTCCGAGATCATGCCTTTTCTGGCCCTCTTTAGCGATCTCACGCTCGACCACGTTCTGCGTCGCGATCCCCGCGTGATCCGTACCGGGCATCCACAGAACCTCAAAGCCCTGCATCCGCTTCCACCTGATCAGGATATCCTGAATGGTATTATTCAAGGCGTGCCCCATGTGGAGTATGCCCGTGACGTTCGGGGGCGGAATAACGATAGAATAAGGTTTCTTTTTCGCATCGGTCTCGGCGCGAAAAAGATTTTCGTCTGACCAGGACTTATAGATACCTTCTTCTATGTTTTTGGGATCGTATTTGGAAGGAAGCTCTTTCATTACTTCTTTCGCTTCTCGTCTTTCAGGAATTTATACTCGATGGAATCGATAAGCGCCAGCCAGCTGGCCTCTATGATGTTTTCCGAGACTCCTACCGTCCACCAGGAATCGGACGCATCCTGCGACTGGATAAGAACGCGGACTTTGGCCGCGGTTCCCGCTTTTTCATCCAGAACCCTTACCCTGAAATCTGAAAGATGCATCTCGTTGAGCGAAGGAAAATATTCTACCAGCGCTTTTCTCAGCGCCTGGTCCAGGGCGTGTACGGGTCCGTCGCCGAGGGCCACCGTATGTTTTCTTTTGTTCCCGATCTTCAGCTTTACCGTCGCTTCGGAGACAATTTGACCGCCGGACCTCTTTTCAACAATGACCCTGAGGTCCTGAAGCTCAAAATGTCTCTCAAAGACTTCCGAAGCGCGCCGCATCAAGAGCATCAAAGAAGCTTCTGCCAGTTCGAACTGGTATCCGGCCTTCTCGAGATCCTGCACATCGGAAAGGATCTTACTCGCCTTGTCGGACTCTTTTTCTATTCTAAGACCGAGTTCCCCGGCTTTGCTTATTATGCTCGACTTTCCCGAAAGCTCCGAGATCAGCATCCTCCGCTTGTTCCCGACTTTAGTGGGGTCCATATGCTCGTAAGACCTGGGGTTTTTAAGCATCGCGTTAACGTGAACGCCGGCTTTATGCGCAAAGGCGCTGGCGCCCACGTAAGGCTGTGAATCTTGTTGTTTCACGTTCGATATTTCGGCGATATACCTGGAAGTGTCCGTAAGCTCTTTTATCGCGAAGTCCGACATGCAATCCATGCCAAGCTTTACCCTCAAGGCAGGAATGATCGAAACAAGGTTCGCGTTTCCGCATCTTTCCCCGTAACCGTTAAAGGTGCCCTGGACGTGAACACACCCCGCCTGCACCGCAGCGATGGAATTGGCTACCGCCATATCGTTATCATTGTGCGTATGGATCCCCAGCGGAGCGCTTATTTTTTCCCTCACTTCTTCCACGATCTCAAATACCTGACTGGTGAGGGTGCCGCCGTTCGTATCGCAGAGAACCAGGCACTCGGCCCCGCCTTCAAGCGCGGCTTCAAGCGTATCGACCGCGTATTTTGGGTTTTCTTTGTAGCCGTCAAAAAAATGCTCCGCGTCGAAGATGACGTGCCGTCCTCTTTTTTTCAGGTACTTCACCGAATCGCCGACCATCTTCAAGTTCTCTTTCAAGGAAGCCCTCAAAACAGCTTTTACGTGGAGGTCCCAGCTCTTTCCAAAGATGGTCACATATTTAGTTTCAGCTTTTAGTAAGTTCTTTATGACGATGTCTGATGAAACTTTTGTATCAGCCCGTCGCGTGCTGCCGAACACGGCAAGCTTGGATCTTTTCAGTTTAAGGGACTTTTTGGCCTCTTTGAAAAACTCGTCGTCTTTGGGGTTAGACCCGGGCCAGCCGCCTTCTATAAAATCTATACCCAGATCGTCAAGCTTCCGGGCTATACGGAGCTTGTCTTTTACGGTAAACGAGATCCCCTCCGACTGCGCCCCGTCTCTCAACGTGGTGTCATAGATATATACTTTTTCCATGTTGACCTCTTTATTTTTTGCGTCTTGCCTTTTGCAGGCCAAACGCTTTGTGAATTGCCCTTACGGCTTTATCGGTGTCTTTTCTGCTGATCACGCACGATATTTTTATCTCGCTGGTCGAAATCATCTCTATGTTTATTTTCGCGGAAGCGAGCGACGTGAACATCTTAGCCGCCACACCCGAATGGCTGCGCATGCCTATCCCGACAACAGAAACCTTGGCGATGTCACTATCGTACCTGGCCCCTTTAGCGCCGATCTTTTTGACGACCTTTTTAATAACTTCCTTGGTCTTATCCAGGTCCTTCTTATCAATGGTAAAGGAAATATCCGTCGACCTGGTGCGAGAGATGTTCTGAATGATCATATCCACGTTTATACCGGCCTTTGCCAGTTGTTCAAACAGTATGCTGGCTTCACCCGGTCTATCCGGAACGTCGCATACCGTGACCTTCGCTTCATTTTTATTCGCGGTAACGCCTCGGACCAGAACGTCTTCCATGTCTCTGACCTCCTTAGTTATCAAAGTGCCCTCTTCACTGGAAAAACTCGACCGCACGTGTATCGGTATCCCGAACTTGCTGGCGACTTCCATGCTTCTTGCCTGCATGACCTGCGCCCCTAAAGAGGCCATCTCCAGCATCTCCTCAGAACTTATAGTGCTCAGCTTTCGGGCGTCTTTCACGACGCGCGGGTCAGCTGTATAAACACCTTTAACATCCGTATATATTTCGCAAACCTTTGCCTTTAAAACTTTGGCCAGGGCCACGGCAGTCATATCCGAACCACCTCTCCCGAGAGTTGTTATTTCCTGATCCAGGTTAACTCCCTGGAAACCGGCCACTATGACTACCCTGCCCTTGCGCAACTGTTCCTGGATCTTGCTCGTATTTATATCTCTTATCTTTGCTTTGGTATGTGACGAATCCGTTATTATGCCGACCTGTGCTCCCGTGAAAGAGATCGCTTTCTGTCCGGCCTTGTGCAAAGCCATGGCTAGAAGAGCGACAGATACCTGCTCCCCGGTCGACATGAGCATGTCAAGCTCTCTTTCAACCGGCGTTTTACTTATCTGCGAAGCCAGACCAAGAAGTTCATTTGTCGTATCGCCGAGCGCTGAGACCACAACGACTACGTCGTATCCCTTTCTTCTATACGAAGCGACCCTTTTCGCTACCCCTATTATCTTCTCGGGGTTCGCCACGCTTGTCCCGCCGTACTTTTGAACTATTATTCCTTTTTTTCTCATGATAATTTCTCCGCCAACAGCATTTTCATTAATTCTGAACCGCACTCCAGCTTGACGCTCCCGGCCTTCGCCGACCGTTCGGTAAAAACCACAACGTCGTCGGGGTTTATTCCCTTGCCTGCCATAGCAAACGGCACCGGGTCCTTCGTGTGCGTCCTTTTCTTTATCGGCGTTGGATGATCCGGTAAAACAAGCGCGCGGTAATCTACTTTTCCGGAAAGTTCATTTATGATCTTTTTGACTATCTTGCTGTCAAAATTCT
>JBAROI010000103.1:0-2027 GCA_049642015.1 Candidatus Omnitrophota bacterium
GCAGGACCCCCCTCCGCCCCGGCGGCGGGGGAATCCTCCACTGCCATGTCGGGCGCTGACGTGGCGCGAGTCAGCCTAAATATCATCCGCGTGTCTTTCTTTAAGTAAACGCCCGTTTCGGCTCCACTTATTTCATAATCCAATCCTGTCTTGTTAAATATGCCTATCGCGCTCCTCAGGGCGGCGATCACGGCAATACCTTCCGGCGACAAACGTTTTGCTGTTTCATCTATGATATTCGTAAATATATCTGCGGGCATCTCTATAGACTTTCTGGAAGTCTTAACATCAAAAACCGCGTTCGGCGCATTGAATACGACCAGATCATATGAAGAAGCTAAATCTTTAAACTCTTTGCCTTCTTGCACAAGCTTAGCATTTATGGCCTCTTCATAGTCTTTGCCGGCAAGTTTTGTGTTATATTCCGTGTTTTCAATAGCGAGCGGGTCTATGTCTATGGCATCCACGCTTAGAGTATTGATGCCGTGAACATGCTTTGCCTGGTGGTAAACAGCCAAAGCATCGATGCCCGTGCCTGTACCTATCACAAGAATTCGCATACTATCCAGGCTTGATTTCTTTATTTTCCGGCAGATTTCGCGCATTTCAGCGTTTATCGCGTCGGTAAATTCAAATCCTAAATGCCTGTCTTCAAGCGGCGAATACACTCCGTATTTAAAGGCTAAAAATCCCTTGCCCGTAAGCTCTTTAAGGTGGCGGAACTTCTCCTGCGCACTGTCTATCCCTATGAGCGCATAACCGTCTTTTTTTATTTCAGGATAACGCTCGCCGATGCCTGTTCCTATTAATCTTTCTTGCCTTGTTTTCTCGAATAGTTCTTTAGTTGTTATTTCCGCTCTGGATAAATCGCCTCTTTCAGATGCTTCCTCGATGGTAAATGAAAGGAGGTTTGTCAGAAAAACAAATACAGAAAAAGTTATGCCTATTGCGGAATAATTAAATATAGCGAAGAAGATAACGGATATAAGGCCCAAAACGCTCATGAAAAAGTTGGCTTCATGGCCGACTCCATATATCTTCGGCGGGCCCCGCGCTATATCAACTTTTCCCGTAAATAAGCTAAGTATATTCCAATCCGCTTTTACCCCCTGCCTCCACGCTGAAATAAGATGCGCTGCCTCATGTACCGGCGTCGAGAGCGTCACAAGTCCCAATATCCTGAAAGGCAGATTCTTGAGCCAAGCAAGCCGGCCGGTAAAAAGATTCACAAGAAGCGACTGCGCCTCCGGCTCTGAGCCGAGGTCCGGCCCCCTAGCAGCCGCGGCGGAGGGTTTGGTTTCCTCCGCCCCGGCGGCGGGGGTGGGTTTGGCGGGGTTCCAGTTCGCAAGCGCCTCGAAGAAGTCAAGCATTTGTGGATCTTTTTCCTGCAAAAAGTCTCGATCAAGCCAATATACTGATAGATATTCTGCCAAAAAATCTCCCACAGATACTACACTCATGAGGGATAGAAACACTGTTTTTACTTCTGCTAGAGTATAAGAATCTTTTTTTTCAAATCGCCTACCTATTTCAGAAGATCTATTTTTAAAAAGTTTCTCTGCGATGTGAGGAATCAAAAGGGAACTATCTTGTTTATAGCTATCAAGATCAATATCAATTTCGGGGTATTTTGAGAGAAATGCTTGAATTTTTGATAGATCAACCGGCATGATAGGTGTTGTTACAGATTGTTCTTTAAATTTCGCGCCGCCAAAATAAATATGAACCAACTCGTGGCTTATAACTCTTTCAATTACTTTAAAAATTCGATCGTCGATTTGACACATCCAGGTGAGCTCATCATCCATTTCGTGTTGATAGTTGATCCTTGTTGCTTCTCTATCTGAGGTAAAGAGAGGAAATACAATTATGTCCCAATTTGGATTATCCAGCGGACTAACAACAGCGACAGTATCTAGCTCACCTTTTTCTGCTTCTATATTGTCTATCTTTGATTCCATATGGTGAGCTACGCTAAAAGTAATATCGCGATGCTCTTTTAATAGCGATAAGGCAAATAATACTTG
>JBAROI010000115.1:0-6568 GCA_049642015.1 Candidatus Omnitrophota bacterium
TCGATAGGATCACGGACACTAAAGGCAACGTTTATGTTTATTCCGACAACAGGCTCATCGAACTAAGAGATAACGCAGGCATGGTCATGGCTACAGTCGATTATCAGACAGTGGACGAAGAGCTTACAGTCAGCATGGAAAGTGTTTCAGACAGCACCGCGGCTATTTACACATACGACGGGGACTACCGGAAGCTCTCTGTTGACGTTTTTGATTCTTCAGGAAGAGAGATCAAAAATGAGACATATATATATACGAAGAGGGATGACGGAACAGTTGAGACGGTTACAGTGGACAGGGTCTTCTTCGAATCCGGCTCCGATGTAACCGTTAAAAGGATCGAAAAATATGATGAAAACGAGCGACTCATAGAGATTTTTACCCATTCTGTGGATCCGGGCTCCAGGAATTTTGTTGCCAGATGGATTGCTGAAGAATATGGCGACGACGATAAACTTGTAAGATCCCGTGAAATAAGATGTGATTCCAGCACTTTGACCTTCCAGGATTATACTGAAGACCAGCTAAATGGGTATCTGGACCTTTTTGCCGGCCGGCAGTTTCTGGATACAGACCTTCATGATGATGTTATAAAAGACTTCGGCAGCGGTAACGTCCTTATTTCGGACGAGACGCGGGAAGCCGAATATTATGAAGACGGGAACATCAAGAACACGACAAAGAACAAAGAGACATTCAAGTATGCCCCGATAACAAATGTTGTTAATTGGCCTGAAACTACCCATCAATGTAGTGAGGGTAGCAATGGATCTTATGGTTACGATGGTGATTGGGATACACCACATGAAGGTGGTAGGACTGGGTGGGGCAATGGTAGCCCTTCTATCTGTTCTACACATTATTTTTCTGAAAACTTGAATATAGATATAGATGAAATAAGATTCTACATTTATGCTTATTGTCATACCGGTGACTCTCATTACGGCGGTGATACAAATGCATCGTATGAAGTGGAATATTTGCCTGAAGGTGGTACCTGGACAGATATTCCTGGAGCTTCGGATTCCGACCCAAAACATCAGATTAATACAACATCAGTAGTTAATTCTGGGGTGCTTTCATTATCGGGTCTGGGTTTAGAAAATGTGATAGGTATCCGTGCATTTGCAAGTGGGCATGGTTCTCATGCAGGGAATGATGGAGACAAGACAACAAACATTTATTTACGTATATATGAAATACAAGCAATAAACCCGGAAACAGATTATTACAGCCTTGTCCAATTATCCGATACGACTACAGAATTTACTGCTGAGGGATATGATGACAAAAACAATGTTACCGGATATTCCGAAACAAAGACTGAACACCTCTGGCATGCCGATGCTAACGGATTTCAAATAGACGAGGGCGCGCTTATAACGACAACCGATTGGCATGACGCGACGTATGATGTTGACAGGGCGGATTCATTCATCCAGACGGTTCACAGGACGGATTCCGCTGACGGGCTGGATATTACGGAGACAACTGAACGAAGCAACCTGCAGTATGAAAAAGGCGATCTCGTGGGATACAACGAGATATTTCTGACTACAGCTGCTCCGGCATTGACTGTAGAGCGCCAGGTTTCCGGAATGACTTACGCGAACGGCAATGTTTCGGGTTTTACCGAGATTACCCACGAATGGGGTGATGGCCTGGACAAGACGACCACGGTTCAGAAGCACGATATGCTGTATGACAGCTGGGGAAATCTCGCGCAATGGATAGATGATATCACCACTCCTACCGGTGAATATGATGTTACAGACGAACTATTCATGTACGCGCCTTTTGAAAGCACAAAGACGACGTCCAACGCAGTCTACGATGAAAACGGCAGGATCAAGACGTTCACGTCTGTCGAGACGGGTTTTGTGGGAGTGGAAGCCGGCGAGCCGAGGGAATGGCAGAAGAAAACCACCGAAAGGACTGAAACTGAGTATAATTCCCTGAATCAGGTTACCGGCAGCACGGATATTGTTACCGTAGAGCTCGAAGACGGGACCATCAAAGAAGGCCCCGAAACCATTCAAAAAACAGACATTGTCTACAACAAGCAAGGCCAGGAATATAGTTCCACTTCCATTGTCGATGGCGAGACTTCAAGGGTCGGTTCTTCCACATACAACAATCTCGGCCAGCTGGTTGAGACGTACACGAGGATCGATGCCTATAGTTACAGCCAGGCGTATTACTACTACGATCGCGCCGGCAATGTCACCCAGACAAGAAATCATTATTACTATCATAGGGAGTGGTCGGAAGAGCAGGGTAAGGACACCGTTAGTTATACACAGCACTATGAAAAAACAACTATTAGGGATAAATATGGAGAAACCGTAAGTGAGGATACAAACGAATATTTCCATGTTGACATAAAGAAAAGTTTTTGGTCGGGTGAGACCTGGAGATGGATTAAACAAGCGGCAAGCATTGTATTGAGCTGTATTCCTATAGCTCCCGGATTAGGAATGCTGTTATCTTTTGCGTTTAACACGATAATGTCTATTGCGGAAGGTACTTTTAGCTGGATATCATTGGCAGTACAGGTTGTTTCAATGGTTGTTAAGGTTGGTCTTAGAGCAGTTATGGATGCGGTTCTTTCCGGAGCGGATAGTCTGACAACGGGGTTTGATTCTTTTATCAAGAGTGTTAAGGGTGTTCTTGATGCGCCTGAAAAGACCGGATGGACAGCTTTCGCGGATAACCTGGCGGCAGCTGCTGTGAGCACCGCTGTTTCGGAAGGCATATATGAAGTGGGGCGGCAGAATAACTGGGACACTTTTATAACTTCAGCCGTCGCTACTTTCGCGTCTACTGCCGTTGGTTACGGCATGAGCGACGGGAAAGGTGTTGACGCGATCGATTACGCTTTTGCCGCGGTGGAAGCCGTGGCGACCGGCGCGATAGATAAGTATGTCGAGGACAACCCTTCCGAGCTGGCGCGGCTCCTGGCGCCGATAGCGAAAACGATGATCGGTGAGATATCTTCACTTCCAAGGCTTATGCGCGAAGGCGAAGCGAAGCGCGCGAAGGCGATGTCAACGGATGGGTCTACAGTGGCATACTATAGCAATCTTCAGGCAAAAGAGGGGGATGGCGGGCAAAATTATTCCGCTGGCTTGGGGTCGCATGGTAAATTAGGATCCGAAGAACAGTTTATGCCCAGTGCCGACATTGAAGCGTTTATTTCAGAATTTCTTTCGCTGTTGACAGCGAAAGAGGCCAAAAGAGATGCGTTTCTTAACCGGGTATGGAGTCTTGTAAGCGGCGCCAATAAAGCGAAAACAGAGTCAAAAGACGCGGGATACGGGCAAAAAAACGAAGGCCCATCGTTCAAGCCGGACTTACGGATAACGGGCGTGGTGCATGTAAGCGCCCTGGAAGGCCCTGTGTCTGAAACGGCAAAGCGCTCCGGCGCGGAATACGTGACCGTTCTGTACGACGTGAAAACAGGCATGGAGTATTACCGTTTCGATCTGATCAAGGACATAAGCCCCGTCATGCAGAAACTCGCCACCAAGCATGGCCACGCTACATATAAAAAGAATCTTTACCTTGAAAACAATAATTCTCTTGAGATTGTTATGAGTAAAGACGGACAGAAAGCGTATCTTTTGGGAGATGCCATGTTCGGCGAGCTTAAAGGGTCGGCGAAAAACTGGGCCGTCATGGCGGGCTACGGCATGGACGACAAGGTGGAGTTCGAGTTCAACCTGAAAACAGGCGACCTTTTTATGTTCATGGATGTAAAGAACGTAGAAACCCTCTTCTCAGCTGAAAACGTAGCTAATAACGAACAAATCGCTAACCTTGAAAAGAGTATTTCCGATGGGGTTGCTCCTGTTCAAAACCTTGGAAAAATAGAACTAGTTGTAAGAATAAATGAACGTGGCGCTAAAACCGGTGAAATAGTTAAAGCAACGTTCACGATCGATATGAATGATATAACTAACCAGGCTCTATCAGGCAGAGTAAAAGACTATATGTCTACGAACTTTCCGGGTCTTCATGGCGGCCTGGTTTATGTGGTTTTAAGTGTTGAGCCTCAAAAGAGTAGTGATATAAATATTGAAGGACTAGAGATAAAACTGGATAAGAACAGTGTCGCGGAGACTATAAACAGTCTGAAAGAAAACACCCCCAAGATGCGTAAACTCGGCCGTAATCTGGAAGAGTTCGTCAGTCTGATCAATAATAAAATCGAGGCTTTTGAAAAGATATTTTTGCGGGTAGACGACAAAGGCAATCATTTGATAGGGGCAAAGCTACGCTCAAGCGTATTAAAGACCATGCCGAACCTTATGGCAAAACTGCGCATTGTTGAAGGCAGTGCATCATATAACAGGCTTGGCAGAAGAGAGTGGTCTTACTTCACGATAGACGTGGAAAGCGGCATGTACATGCTCGACCTCTCCCTACGGTGCAAAGACTTTGAGACCGTGATAAATGAAGTTGGCAATACCATACCCGAAAAGGACGCCCAAGGCCGCCCGGTAAAAGAAGAAATATACAGCAAGCTCGGCGACATCATCACAACGAGAGAATACTCCTACGGCGCAGGAGTCGGTTTCGCCGGTGAGCTTTCTGTCATTCCGAGCGAGCGAAGCGAGCCGAGGAATCTTTTCAGCATCTTATCTCGCCTCAAAGGCGCCCAAAACGCTGTCCTCACCGAGACTTTCTACGCCACTCTTCCCGATGGCACCACCAAAGAACTCCACCGGAGGAGCGAAGGCATAATGATGCAGGGTGTTTTCATGCCGGACATGGATTCACCGGCGGTATTCGAAGACCTCACCGGCTTCGAAGGCGCAACCTTCCCCTACATAGTAGGCGACTTCGTAATTCCCTTTAGTATAAACGAAAACTTGGATATCACAGGCGAAATCCCGGCGGCGCAACTGGGACTCTCGTATGTCGTAGGAGCCGGCTCTGCCGGCGAACCTGCAGACAATGCGGGATCGGATGTCATTCCCGCGAAAGCGGGAATCTCCCCCGCTGTCATCCCAAGCGAAGTCGAGGGATCTGCTGGACAGAGTTCTTTCAAGGAGGTTATATATGCTGTTGATAAAGGAATAATAGAGGTTATGACAAGCGCTCACGGAATTTTGGCGGATAAGCAAATCTTGTCCATGTTGGCGGACAATGCGGTAAGGATGATGCCCGGAATGGCCGGCGTGGATATAAGCACGAGAGAAGGGTTGTATCAGGCGGTTCTGGCGGTATCGATCGCCTCGGGCTGTCTGGTGGGAGGCGCGCATACAGCGGCGGGTTTTGCCCGGCTTGTGCCGGCACTATACAACCTCATAAAGGGAGTTGCCTCAAGAAGCGATCTTAATCTTATTCAGAAGACCTGTGGCATAGCAAAGCCGGTGCTTGAGGCGTTTTCCGATCACATAGAGAGCGTTATGGAAAGGGCACTTGGCGCGTGGTATACTAAAGATGCAGTGAAGATGCTGAGAGAGGCCGGCCATCTGATAGGCGAGTGTATGGGCGGGTTGTATGTGGGAAGCAAAGTCATGCAGCTTATCGGCGGTGCCGGCAGTTTTGTTAGAATAAAAGCGGGAGGTATGATAAATGGCCCTGTTGGAAGATTTATGGAAATGGCTGGAAAAACCGCAAATAGAGCTCGCAGTGCGGCGTCAAAGACAGCTGAAAGAATCCTTGGCAAAGAAATATCCAGGGGTCTGGGACGGTGGCTTGAAGCCATACGCGGAAAAACTGGACAGGTTGCTAACAAAATACGATCGGTTTTTGAAAGAAGAATGGGACAAGCTCTCAAGAAGTCAGATAGAACAGCGATCGGCGCAGCTTCGCAAGGAAACACTAGATTTGGCAAAGGAGTTCGGGGAGCAGGAGAAGTTAGCCAAGCAAGATATGCGGGCGGCCAAGCAAGATATGCGGGCGGCCAAGCAATTAGAAAAGGACTATATATCCTGGAGAAAACGTTTGAATTCTTTAAGAAAAGAATCAGGGGAGCGTATATCAGCAAACAGGGAGCAGAAGCTCTCTCCGACATTGGAGATAAAGCGGGATCGATTACTCGAGGAGCAGGAAAAGCTAATAGAGCGCGGCAAGAAGCTTGGAGTGGAGCCGGTCTTCGACTCCGACGGCTGGTTGACGGGGTGATCCCGCCGGCATCAGGCACAGCGGCAGGAGTGTTTGCCGCATCAGTAGCAAACGGGATTTTTCGGGCTATAGAGAGAAATAAAGCAAATACTTCTGATTCCTCACTTGTCATCCCGAGCGAAGTCGAGGGATCTTTTCAGATCACCGGCGACCTCCCCCTCGCCGCCATGGGCTTATCTGTGGATTTTTTTCCGGGAACGGCACGAAGTGATTTTCCCGAAACGAAATTCCTTTCCTACGACGCCTACTCCATAGGCGTGAAATTAGACGGTACCCGCTTACTCGTCAACGGCGATAAAGCATTTCACATCAACGGCACCGAAACCAAAGGCGCCATGTTCTCGGCGATAGGAACGGCGAACGACCCGTCTGTCATCCCGAGCGAGGCCGTAAAATCCCGAGCCGAGGGATCTACATTTAGTAATGAAACCCT
>JBAROI010000061.1:0-3309 GCA_049642015.1 Candidatus Omnitrophota bacterium
CTTGCGAAAGAATACGTAATTCAGCTAAAGCGGTTCTTAAGATCATAGGCAATCCTGAAGCGCCGAATCCCGATGCAACTGAGGTTGCGGAATGCTTTATGCGAGCCCAAGAGAGATTAAAGCAATATAAGGATTTTCCCAGGGTGGTTTTAGTTGATTTGACTAAAAATTTCCTGGCCGCAAGAGAGTCTTTAAAAGAATCCCTGGAGCTCGAAGGAGATACACCTTCAGATAAAGAGCTGGATGTTTTTGTAGACATCATCAAGTCGAAAATAAAGAAGACTATCCATAAAGAAATAGGTGGTAGCGATCATACTGAGATAGAATTTGTTCATACGGCATATGACTATTCCAAAGTTGCAGAACTTGCCGGAAATGTGGAAAATTTACGCGCACTATTTAAAAGCGGCATGACCGTGCCAGCTGTCGAAAGGGATGTTCAGCCGGATGAGAAAAAAGGACCGGCGCACGATTTCATAGCCAAAAGCGGCAACAGAGCTGCGTGGCTCATGGGCGCGCTTTACGTTGCCAGTGTTGCAGGTCTGTTACTTTGCCTTGCGGCGCAGACAAAAATCCCCACCATGATCGCGTTCGCCGCCGGAATCATTCTTAGCGGCTGGGCCGCTCTCAGGTATCTTGGTCTCCGTGAGCATGTCCGGGCGGAGATGAAAGACTTCCTCACTTACAGGCTTGCTGGCCTCGACAGAGTGGGAGATATTATGGTCAGAACAGGGCTAATAATGCAAGAGGCGTCTCTTCCACAGAAGGAGAGAGAAAAGGTCTTTCGTTTTATAAAGGAATACCAGGATAGGAAAGATTTTAAGAAAAGATTAATAGAATACCTTGCCCCGGTGTTTCCCGTTGCCAGACATGACGGATACCGCCACCTTGTTTTTGAAAGACTTCCTGAAGATACTCAGCGCCTTATCAATATCCACGAGGCTTATAAATCACATTTTTGGGGAATGGTAATGGTCCTGCCCGTTGTAAGCTTGTTTAGTTTTAGAGATCGCCAGCTTACCCAAAAAGAGGTCGAGGCGATGGTAGAGTCAAGGGTTTACAAGATTAGAGATCCGTACGGCCGATTATTCAAAGATGTTTTGATTTTAGAAGGGTATGAATGGCAAAGAAAATTAAAGAAATACGATGGAACCCGGATCGCCGAGAAAATAAGGTCTGTTTCGAAGATGAGAAGCGATATCAAAGAACTTTTGCCGAAGTTTATAAGAGCGGTTGAAGTTCGTTATCCGGAACCGAGGAAAATAGTCCGTGAACGAAGGGGCGGCACTGATCAGCTTGAAATGATTTTTAAGCGTGAGGAGATGGTTGACGAGGCTGCAGTAGTATATTTTGATCATCTTACCTATAAAGCTGCGGGACAATCCAGGGAAGCTGACCCTGAAAGGGATAAGAAGGAAGCCCTGCTATATGAGAGATTATACAATTTTGAGATGGAGGAAATAGTTCGCTCCGCCGAGACCGGAGATCTTGCTTTCCCCTTAAAGGAGATGCTTGATCATCCCTGTGAAAACATACGCAGTTCTGCTGAAGCGGCGCTTAAGATCATAGGCACTGATGAGACGCCAGGGCCTGATGCGTCGGGCGTTGCGAAAGTAGTGTTGCACGTATGGGAAAAATTACGCGGCGAGTCCTTGCTTGAACCGGAATACAAGGATTTTCCCAGAGTGGCTTTAGTTGATTTGACTAAAAATCTTCTAGCTATAAAAAAATCCTCGAGTTCAGTTGCTTCAACTGCTGCGGATATGCTGGGAGTAGTTTTTCTTTCAGATAAAGAGCTGGATGTTTTTGTAGACATCATCAAGTCGAAAATAAAGAAGACTATCCATAAAGAAATAGGTGGTGGCGATCATACTGAGCTAGAGTTTGTTCATACGGCATATGACTATTCCGAAGTTACAGAACTTGCTGGAAATGTGGAAAAATTACGTGCACTATTTAAAAGTGGCATGGCCGTGCCAGTTGTTGCGAGGGATGTCCAGCCAGAAACTCCTGCTCCAGTTGAAGCGCATCCAGCTGAAGCACGTCCAGCTGAAGCGCATCCAGTTGAAGCACTTCCGCTTTTTCTTAAGCTTGAAGGATATATCAATAACCACAGAGACAGATTAGTGGATGAGGCCAATAAGATCATTACATACCTTAGTGAAAAGGATAGAATAAAGAGACTTCTGATCGTTAACAGCCGGTCGACAGCCGAGATAGTGGATCAAATGGAAAAAGCGCTTGCCGACATGGAAAAACTGCAAGAATCCGGTGAGCAAATAGAGATCCCGGAAGAAGTTGCTTCCGCGATAGAGACCGTCAAAAATAATCTGAACCTTTTCGAAGCTGAAGGCGTTATTGCAGCGATCATACTGCTTGCCAGGAAAGCGGAAAGAAACGGGAAGAACCTTGTTATCGGTCTTGAGACCGACTGGATCCCGGGGCTTGAAAAAGGCAACCTGCAGCATAACGCGGTAAGTCCTCTTTTGAACATGATAGAATCTTTGCAGGACGAATTGCGTTCATTGGGGCTGAAAAATGTAACTATTGTACACAAGAAGGCGGATGAACTTGCCGATGCCGTTCTTGCCGAAGCTATGGACAAATCGGAAACTATATTGAATGCCGACTTTTCGAACGTGGTTATTCTAGCCTCACGGGAAACCATTAATTCCCGTGTTTTCAGCGTGTTTAAGAACGTTGAAAAAAACGCTTTTCTTGCCGAAGTTGACGCGCGTGAATTGAAGGAGGCCTATGAGGAGAACGGAGAAGCGTTCGATAAACAGATCACAGCGAGGATAACCGAAATGTTTTGCCTCGCGCTAGAGCTCGCGTCCGGAAAAATGGAACCCATGTTTGATATTCCGTGGCTGGGTATCGATTATAACGAGGCCCTCAGGATAGTAACGTTCCTTCCGAAGGCCGAACCTGAAGATTACGATAAACTTCAGGAAAAGTATAAGAACAAGATATTGGCCCTGAGGGCCGCATAATGGATCCCCGCTTGCGCGGGGATGACAAGAATTGCGCGAGGATCCATATAAAAAAAAAGCGGAGGCTTTTAACCTCCGCTTTTTTTATTGTCTTTCAAGAAAGATCAGTATAGCAATTGAACCTTTGCGATTACTTCATGCGAGGAGCCGATCCTGTCGTCCCTGTTCGGGTAGCTGGGATCCTTTTGGATGTCCGGATCGCTTCTTCCGGCGAATGTCCAACCGTACTGGAGCTCAAGGTTCAAACTGTATTCATCGCCCCTGAAAATGCTGCTGAAGCCCTGCCCCAGGAGACTGAATATCGGGCCTATGCGCC
>JBAROI010000123.1:0-4803 GCA_049642015.1 Candidatus Omnitrophota bacterium
TCAGCTCCTCGTGGCTTTTTTCGAGGTCCGAGAGGACGTTCAGGACCGCCCTCTCGTTCTCCTTAAGCTGTTCGTTGAGCCCTCTTAGCTCTTCTTCTGTTTTCTTGATGCCGGTGATGTCCCTGGCGACAATAACAAATCCCTGAAGATTCCCGGCTTTGTCACGCATGGCAGATGCCGAAAAAAGAATGGGTATACGCTTCTTCCCATCCTTAGCGATATAAGTTAACTTAAGGTCCTCTGTATCCCCATCTTCAATTAATCTTACAAATTCTTTATCCGCGATATTTAGCTTTCCTATGGAATGGGTTGAAAAGAGTACTGAAAAGTCTTTCCCGATAAGTTCTTCCTTTTCGTATCCAACAAGGTTGAGCGATGCTTCATTCGCGGCGCTGATCTTTCCTGATGAGTCCAGAAGGATCAGCGAGTCCGTCATCATCGAAATGATGTTTTCGGCCGCTGAGGCTGGGGTAATATTTAAAAATTCGTATTTCACAACGGTATAAATAAGCACTAATACCCATGCGAACATAACTATATTTCCCATGGCTGGTATCTTATAGATACCAAGTTCAGGAAGGATAAAATGTACTATTCCGCCAAGAGTAGCGGCAAAAAAAGCCGCGATCAAGATCAGTTTTGCCTGTTTTCTCTTTGCGCTATTTTTTTGCTTTCTTCCAAAATCAAAAAGAAAATAAAAGCTTGTTGTGACTATTATTGTAAAATAAAAATAAAAAAGATAAACCCATATCGAATCGGCCCATGTATACGCCCATCCGTAGGGTTGTTTTATTACGCCTGACAACATCTGGGGGCCGGTTATGTGTTTATAGATAAAAAGGGCGGAGACGGCAAAAATAACAGGGAAGAAAAAATGGTTTTTTAACAGTTTCTTCTTTTCCGTAAAAATAGCCACAAACCACAGAAAAACGCCGGCAAGGGGAATGTAGGCAAAAGATCCGATATTGAAAAATAATTCTGCTTCTGCTTTCGATGTATAAAGATTGCTGGTAAAAATAAGAACAAAACTCCACACAGTAAAACATAGCATGAAAAGGCCGCACGCCCTGTTTAGTAAAGCCTCTGGGTTCTTCGTAATTATGTAAACCGTCAAGCATAAATATAAAATGTAAGCAAAAAGATGCAGCGTTGATAAAAAAGTCACCTAATTATTTCCTTTCCGGTCAGCCTCATAAACCCGTATCATAGGGCTTAGGCCTGCCAAGTTCTTCAGATAATTTATTAACTTCCTCCTTTAATTCTATCATCCTTGCTTCTCTACCAACCGTCATTTCCTTGTACTGCTGAAGTTCTTTGAGGGTTTTCTGGGTTTCTTCTTCCACCTTTTTGCGTTCTGTGATGTCACGAATAACAGCTAATCCTCCGACAATCACACCACTTTTGTCACAAAGCGGGGAGTAATGACCTTCGAAAAAGCCTTCCAGGCCTGTTTCTGGTACCGTATAAGGTCTGTCCTTAGCAATAACGGTCTTCCCTGCTAAGGCATCATAAAAAAACTTATCCTCCCCTATTTCTTTCAAAAATGGAAACACATCAAATGCGCATTTGCCAAGCGCCTGATCTTTGCTAATGCCGGATATATGCTCCATTCCAGGATTCCAGATCATATAGTGGCATTCTTTATCAAACGCAAGAATGCCGTCAACACTGCTATTGATCAAACTCTCGGACAATCGTTTTTTATCTTCATATCGATCCGCCATACTCTCTCCCTGCCTGCATCATAAGTCTGGTTTTTTATTATCCGGCAATAATGTTTTCAATTTTGTCGAACAACTGCTCTTCTGTGATCGGTTTCTGGAGATAATCGGCGTGGTTCACCCTGTTGAACTGTCTTGACAGATCTTCAGGGTCCAGGACGCTGACTACCAGTATCGGGACATTTTTTACCCTGTCGTCGTTCCTTACGCAGAGAAAAAACGTATCCCCCGGCATCGGCTCCATGATGATGTCCAGGATCACCAGGTCATACTTCTGCTCTTCCAGCTTTTTAAAACCCATCCTGGCATCTGTTACCGTTTCCATCTCATACCTATCGCTCTTACTTTTAAATAGGCTGCGGTAGATCTCCAGCATGTCCTCGTCGTCCTCGACGATCAAAATACGTTTTGTTTTCTTTTCTGTCGCCATCATTTCTTACCCCCTTTTCCAGGTGTTTTTGGTAATCTTACGATCACCGTCGTTCCTTTATTTACCCCTTTTGACTTTACCTCTATTTCACCATTATTTCTTTCCACGATCTCTTTTGAGATCGTAAGCCCCAGGCCCATACCCGATGCTGCCGCGTGTCTTTTGTAAAACCTTTCAAAGACTTTATCCCTTTCTTGGACCCTTACCCCGCTTCCGGTATCCGTTACTTTTATTTCGATCAGGCCTTTTTTTAAAACAACTTTTATATTAATACCTCCTTTTTTTGTAAATTTTATCGCGTTATCTACAACGTTTGTGCAAAGTAACGTTAAATCCCTTGGCCTCATTAAAACCTTGTCGGCATCTTTTGGGATGTCCATCTTTACTTTTAAATTCTTCTCTTTGATATGATATTCTTGATCTTTGATAACACTGTCAAAGATCTTGCGCAAAGAAAGCGACTTCTTAACGTCTGCTCTCCCCATCTCCTCCGAAAAGGACATCTTTAACACGCCTTCGATGTCCTTAAGGGCTTTGGCGCTGTTGCTGGACGCTATCTCTTCGCCTTTTATTATCCGGTCCATATCCTCGCTTTTTATGCCTTTTTCGACCATGTCACAGGCCATTTTTGTTAATGCGATAGGAGTTTTTAATGAGTGCGAAACATCACGGATCAGGTTGTCCTTCATCTGGTCGACCTTCTTACGTTCAGTAATGTCGTACCATATGGCTTGGATATATTTTTTCCCTTGAATGAAAATAGTTCTGGCGCTTATCAGCATATCGCGCTCTTCTCCGCTTTTCGTCCTGTGTTTTGTTTCAAAGACATCGCTTCCTTCGGTGATTATCTTCTCGAAATGCTTTTTAACTTCCTCTTTGGATTCAATGACCTCATAGTCGGAAATCCTGAGCTCTTGAAACTCCTCGCGGGTGTAACCGAGGATCTCGTACGTCTTGTCATTGAATTCCAGCAATTTTCCGGTTTCCGTATCAATAAGCACAATGGAGTCAGCCGCCTGTTCAAAAATAGCACGGTATCGAGCCTCAGATTCCCGGAGCGCCTCCTCCACCTTCTTGCGTTCGGTTATGTCTATCCAGTCGCCTACTATCTCAGTGGGATTTCCGGAATCATCCCTTATAAGCCTTGCCGCATCATGTATCCATATATATGAAGTATTTTTGTGTAAGAAGCGATACTCATGTAAATGAGTTCCTTTTTCGAATATATGACGTAAATCATCTATGACGCGTTGTTTATCTTCTGGATGAACATGGCCAATCCAGAAACTTGGATTCTCAATAAATTCTTTTGGTTCATAGCCGGTTATCTCTTTTACATTCTCCGTTATGGAAGTTGCCGCATAATCACCGGAAGCTTTGGATGTATATATAGCCGCCGAGGTAGATCTAAGCAAATATTCCAATCGCTCAGTGGTTGCCTTTAATTCCATCTCTGCCTTCTTGTGTTCGGTGACATCTAAGACCACACCAACAATCCCTGTCGGTTTGCCATTTTCACCCCTAAAAAAACTATTATGCATAATAGTAGGAAAAGTCGTGCCATCACGCCTCGCATGCCAGATCTCTCCTTTAAACTCACCGGTTTCCTTTAGTTTTTTGTTCGCTTCTTCAACAAAAGGCATTTGTTCGAGAATATGGAAAATTGAAAGATTTTTACCTAAAACCTCTTCAGGCTTATACCCGTGCATACCGGCAAAAGTATCGTTTACAAAAACTAGATTCCCGTTTAAATCCGAAACACCTATGCCTTCCGTGCTTTGCTTTACAATAGATGATAAAAATTTTTCCCGCTGCCCAATTATTTCTCTTAAGAACGCATAAAAAACAAATGCCCACCACATCGGTATAAGCGCACCGAGCAAATCCTCTATAGGTTCCAGGGCTTTGTTTATTCCCGACCATTCCAAGAAGTGGCATAAGTTATAAGACGAAATAAAAACGAGAGTTCCTATAAGCAATCCCTTGGTTCCACTTTGAAATGCGCGCGTCCATCCTCTTAATAGAATGATCAGCGCTGCAAGGGATGCCAGGAAAGCAATGAGATCTAAAATCGCAATGGGATATATCACCCTGCCTCCTTGCTTTTTCCAAATACCTTCCAGCACCACACAGCCACTGCTACCGAACCAACGGTAAAACAAATGTGATCCAGGTAATTAAGCAAGTTCTCTAAAAAGAAACCTTCAAGAATTGTAAAAATCCAGCTTGCAAAGAGAAAAAGAAATGCTGCAATAAGAACTTTTGATGCAGGAAAAGATTTTAAATGCGCGCGGTTTGCCAGGATGAAGATCAAAACACCCAGGCCAAGAAAAAACATGAGGACTTCATCTTCATGAAGCATTTTTGTCCCCCCTGAAGAGATGGTTTACACGGTCCGTATTATATTAGTGTTTTATATTGTTTAGCGCCCAAAAATTACATTCAACTATAATTATTACTCTATAAATACAAATTTGCAAGTTTTTTAACCATTTTCCCCCTCCCCCGTCTGGGGACGGTTCTCCCTAATTTGTACCGTTTGCAATCTCCCCTACCAAGCTGTACCTATTTTTAAGATTAAAACTGTACCCACCGAAAAAAGTTTGCAAGAAAATAACAAAAAAAGTTGTCTATAATAAATAGGAGGTAGTT
>JBAROI010000124.1:0-3330 GCA_049642015.1 Candidatus Omnitrophota bacterium
TATAGAGATAAAACAAGCGAGAATAGCTGACGCGGAAGAGGTTCTTGCCCTCCAAAAGCTGGCATTTCAGAGCGAGTCGCCGGCCTATAGCCGCTGTACGATCCCCCCACTGGCCGAAACGCTGGAAAGAATAACCAAGGAGCTTAAAGATAAACGCGTTCTTAAAGCCATGAACGGCGAAAAGATCGTAGGATCCGTAAGGGCGTATAGGTGGGAAGGGACCCGTTATCTTGAGAAGCTGGTCGTTCACCCGTCCTTTCAGGGCAAAGGCATTGGCACAAGGCTGATGCGGGAAATGGAAAAGCTTTTTGCCGACAGGGTAGAGAGGATCCAGCTGTCCACGGACTATAAGAACGAACGGAATGTTTCCATGTACAAGAAACTCGGATATAAGATCTACAAGACTCAAAAACTTTCCAACGACGAGGGTTTTGTGTACATGGAAAAATATACGAAGGGCTCACCCGCGTAACCGACCCGGTCATACGTTGAACTTGATGAAGAGTATATCTCCGTCCTGCACGATGTAATCCTTGCCTTCCAGGCGAAACTTTCCGGCATGTCTGATCGATTGCTCGTCGCCGAGAGTTTTCAGGTCTTCGTACGAAAATACTTCTGCCCGGATGAACCCGCGTTCCATGTCGGTATGTATTTTGCCCGCAGCGGCGTGGGCTGGGGTCCCCCGGGGAATGGTCCAGGCGCGGACCTCGTTTTTTCCTACCGTGAAGAAAGAGATAAGGCCGAGAGTATCCTGGGCTTTTCTTATGAAGGAATCGAGGGAGAGATCCTCCATGCCGATGTTTTTCATGTACGCGTTCCTGTCAGTCTCCTCAAGGCGCCGGAGTTCCGCTTCAAGGTCGGCGCACATGGTCATGGAATTCGGCACTTGCGCCAAAAGGCCTGTTGTTTCTTTTGCTTTCAGCGCGTCTTCGGAGATATTCAGAAGGGCTAAAGAAGGCTTAAGCGTCATGAACTGGAACGAGCTCACAAGCTTTTTTTCCTGGTCGGTAAGTTCTGTTTCAGAAGCCGGCTCTTCCACCTCAAACTGGGCCATGATCTTTTCCAGGACCGCCAGCTCAAGTTCATCCTCTTTCTTCTTACCGGCCTTCTGGAAAGTGGTCTTTATTTTTTCTATCCTGTTTTCGGCAAGGGACATATCAGCCATTATCAGTCCCATTGTTATGTAGCCGTAGTCTCTCAGGGGATTGACCGTTTCATGGGGGTGGGGGACATTCGGGTTTTCAAATACCCGGACTACGTACACAAGAGCGTCCGTTTCGCGGGCAGCGGCGACTATTTTCGGGTCCGAAGTATCATTAATACTTCCCGGGATGTCTATGAATTCTATGTGCGCATGCACTGTTTTCTCGCGCTTGTAGAATTCCCCGAGCCAGTCGACCCTTTCGTCGGGAACATTGATCGTGGCAATGTGAGCTTCTATTTTACCGTAGGTGCCAACTTCCTTATTGGCCCCTGTCAAGGCGTTAAAGACCGTAGTTTTGCCTGACTGTTCAAGTCCGATTATTCCCAGTTTCATACGGGAATACTACCACAAAAAAATAGCGTTAGCAACCGGTATTGCCATATGCTATACTTTACTTTCAAAGACGCAAAACTTCCAGAAAAAATAATTATGCTTAGATCTGCCTGGATATATCCTTTATTACTGGTTCTTGTGACAATAGGGGTGTACGCAAATTCTCTGGGCGGGGATTTTGTCTATGACGACAAGGCAATGATCGTCGCTTACGACCTGGTGAAAGATATCGGGAACATCCCCAAAGCGTTTACTTCGGCGACCACGCTTTACGGCAACGTGAATTATTACAGGCCGGTCCAGACAGTCAGTTACATGGCGGATTATTTTCTATGGGGGAAAGAGCCCCTGGGCTTCCATCTGACCAACGTGATATTCCACGTTGCGTGTGTTTTGCTCGTTTACGTATTTATAAATTTGTTGTTTAAAAACAGGATTCTCGGCTTGGTTACGGCTTTATTGTTTTCGGTCCATCCGGCGCACACGGGCGTTGTTTCTTACATAGCGGGCCGGGCCGATTCAATATTATGCGTATTTATGCTCGCGTGTTTTATTTTTTACGTAAAATACCGCTATACTTCCGGAAATAAACTTGATTATATTTTTTCGCTCCTGTTTTTTATTCTAACCTTGCTTACAAAAGAATTCGCCATGATCATTCCCGTGGCCGTCATCCTTTTCGACAGATGCGCTACCCCAAGGACGTCTTTACCGGAGAGAAGACAGGTAAGCCCGGGCTATGTTCCGTTCTTTTTGATTCTGGCCGTTTATGTGCTGTTCCGGGTGAAGTGGATGGGTTTTTTTGTGGAAGGCGTGGTGCCGCCTTTCCCGCTTAAAAACCGCATAATTTCCGCGCCGTATTTTTTCGCGCAGTACCTGAGGCTCATTGTGATGCCGAACGATCTTCATATGGGCAGGGCGCCCTGGGTTGCCGGAACTATTCTGGACGTAAAGGTCATAGCTTCAATACTTGCCATTGCCGCGGTTGGATATGCCGCCTACCGCGCCGGGAAACGCTCGGGGGCGATCTATTTCGGGGCGTGGTGGTTTGTTCTAATGATAGTACCATCGCTTAATATTATCGCCGCGTCTTATTATACTTTTGCCGAAAACTGGCTCTATATGCCGTCGATAGGATTATTTTTGATAATAGCGGCAGCGTCTAGGGTCATATACGAAAAATTAACTGTATCCCGTTTCCCCGCGACAAAGTACGCGGTCGTAGCGGTTATCGGTTTTTTTATATTCACAATGGGTGCTATTACTGTTGTCAATAATAATACCTGGAAAGACGAGATCGCCCTGGGGACAAATACGCTGAGGTTCAACCCGGAAGATTTTAAGATATATAACAATATGGGCGTGTCATACCTGGCAAAAGGAGACCTGGACAAGGCCGAACGATCTTTCAGAAAATGCCTTGAGATCAAGCCGGATACAGGCATGGCTTATTTTAACTTATACAGGGTATATATGGCGCGCGGCCGGCGAAAACAGGCAGCTCAGTATCTCAATAAAGCAAGAGAGCTGGATCCAGCAAGGGTGGAAATATTAGTTGAGAAGATGGGGATCAGGGATTAAAATATAAATTACACAGGTAAGGAGAAAGTATTGGTAAAATTACGAAAAAGAAGAAGACAGGAAGAACCTCCCGAGGCTGAAGTTCCCGCTCCCGTTACGAGAGGCATCCCTGCCGAAAAGATATCCGTTAATTCCAGGAACATGTGGAAGTTTATCGGCGCCTGCCTGCTCGTTTTCATTGTGGTCTTTATGGTGTACGCGAACACCCTCCA
>JBAROI010000130.1:0-4178 GCA_049642015.1 Candidatus Omnitrophota bacterium
GCGATACATTTTCCCCATGGCATGAGTTTTATGTCGATATCCTTCCCGATCGTAACGGAAAGGATCCTGGTCAAATCGACCATATATCCGGAAGGCGCGCCGTCGGAATAGAAAGAGTAGGGGGCAAACTCGTTGTGCCCCGCAAATACAAGTGGCTCATCCTGGGATTTTACCTGTGAAGTTGGAAGAAGGCCCAAAGAAAAGGTAGATACAAGAGCTATTAATATGAACAAATAAAGGAATTTTCGTATTTTCAAATTCCGTCCTTTTATTAATAATTTCTAGAGTTATAGCAACCGGAAAAAGCCGGTTTATGTTATTCATATTATATATTGTCATTTTGCAATATGCAAGCGAAGACTAATTTAACTTGGCTAAAATCAACCAGGTTGTTTTTAGCATGCCGGAGTGATACAATAGAACCCTATGAAATACTGGAAAACGTATGTTGACCTTGCTCTGCACGCCGTCTTCACTCTTTTGCTTGCCTGGTTCTTCTATAGGCTCACGGGTGGGTGGCTATGGCCCGCCCTCGCTGTTCTCGGGGGGATATTCATCGACGTGGACCACCTCATAGACTATTTCCTGTATTATGGCTATAGATTTAACTTGAAAGATTTCATCGCATATAATTACATGGCTTCGGGCAAGATTTACATTGTATTCCATTCCATAGAACTGATCACCGTTATATGGATATTTTCCCTTGTTTTTTCGTGGGCAATTCCTCTTGCCTCAGGCATGACGCTCCACATCTTGATAGACGCCTTTTTTAGCCATCGCACTACTCCTCTTTTTTTGTTTTTGATCTACAGGTGGCGTAAAGGGTTTAGCGCGGAAGCAGTTTGTCCCAGGCTGGACTTTAACGAAAGTTAGGATATAATGATACAGAAAGTTACTAGGAGGTCATAAATGGAGATTAAAAATCTGGAAAAATTGCCCGTAGGCGTGAAAAACGTCCTGGAACCATATCTTAATGAAATAATACAAGCTTATGACAAAGATATCGTGTCTATTTTTGCCTATGGGAGCGTTACCGGCCCGGACTATAATCCAAAGACGTCGGATATCAATCTCGCGATTGTTTTAAAAGAAGTCTCACTTGAAAAACTCAAACCGGTACTTAAAACGGCCAAAAGCGGCATGAAAAGGAAGGTCACAGCTCCGCTCTTCCTGAGCCCATCTTACATCAAGATGTCTCTGGACACTTTTCCGATGGAGTTCATGAGCATGAAGGATTCGCGCCTTGTGCTTGCCGGCGATGACGTTCTTGCCGACGTAGAAGTGGATAAAGCGGATCTCAGGAGAGAATGCGAATACCAGCTGAAAGGAAAGCTCCTCACGATACGGCAGGCTTATTTGGAACAGGGCTTGAACAGAAAAGGCCTGGAAGGCCTCGTTAAGAATTCGTTCCGGGCGCTTCTTCCCGTGTTTCAAAACGTGTTAAGATTAAGGAACGAGTCTCTCCCTACGGGGAAAGAGGAGATCCTTTGCCAGATGGGGGAAGAGTACGATCTTGACGTGTCGTCTTTTCTGGAAATATTGCGCGACAAGAAAACAGACGGCCGGATAGGGGGAAAACCGCTGGAAGAATTTTTAGAAGATTTTTTAAAACAACTTGAGCGGCTGACGGACATTGTAGACGGGATGATGGTATAAGTGATGAGAAAAGCAACAGCTGTTTTTTTGATTTTTGTTTTTTGTTTTGCGGGATTTCAAACCTGCCAGGCGCAGGAGGTCCGTTTCCCTTCCCCCAGGGGTTTTGTGAACGACTATGCCGGTGTGATGTCTCCGGAAACGAAATCCCAACTTGAGGCACTTTTTAAGCTTCTGGAAAAGAAGACCGGGGCAGAGATAGCGATAGTCACGGTAGATACGACTTCTCCTTTGACCATCGAGCAGTACGCTGTAGAACTTTTCCAGAAGTGGGGTATCGGCAAAGAAGGAAAAGATAACGGTATTTTGATCCTGGTCTCCGTGAAAGATCGGAAGGTCAGGATAGAAGTTGGGTACGGCCTGGAGGGCGCGGTTACAGACCTCCAGAGCAAGATCATAATACAGGATCTTATGGTCCCGGCGTTTAAAAAAAGCGGCTATGACCTGGGTATATCTTCAGGTGCCGTCATGCTGGTGAAACTTGTCAGGGACGAATACGGCGTAGATTTGGATCTTAAAGAACTTGAAGTGACCGCACCGGTCCACGCGCGCAAAAAAGGTTCCCCGCTGGGAAGCCTGCTGACGCTTCTTTTTTTCATACTGATATTCGGTTTCAGGTTCGGAACTTTATTCTTCCTGATGGGTGGAGGGGGAGGTTACTGGTCCGGGGGATCTTCAGGTTCGTACGGCGGCGGATTCGGAGGTTTTGGCGGAGGAATGTCCGGGGGCGGTGGCGCTTCGGGTTCGTGGTAAGTCGTATTGAGCCCCGACTCGGCCTAGTGGGCCTCGTCGGGATAAATTCGACCATACAACTTATGTTCACTATCGTTCCATAAGTTGTGGTCTCATTGAGGAGGATGTATGAAAACTGTATGGATAGTATTAGGAATAATCGCGCTGGTCGTGATCATACTTGCGGGATGGTTGATAGGCGGTTTAAATCATGTTGTCCGCCTGGATGAATCGGTGAATTCCTCGTGGGCCCAGGTAGAGAACCAGCTTCAAAGAAGAAACGACCTGATCCCTAACCTGGTTAACACGGTAAAGGGTTATGCCGCTCATGAAAAAGGTCTCTTCACCGAGATCACGAAGCTCAGGAGCCAGTGGGCAAAGGCCGAGACTCGCGAACAGAAAATAGAAACTGCCAATCAGATGACCGGGGCTCTTTCGCGCCTCCTGCTTGTTGTTGAAAACTATCCTGATCTTAAAGCAAACCAGAATTTTCTGGCGCTTCAATCTCAGCTTGAAGGGACCGAAAACAGAATAGCTGTTGAGCGTATGCGTTACAATAACAGCGTGAGAACTTTTAATACGTACCGCCGGACCGTCTTCGGAAGCTTCTTCGCCTCACTCAGGGGGTTGAATCAGCCGAGAGAGTACTTCGAGGCCGTGGAAACGGCTAAGGAAGTTCCTGTTGTAAAGTTTTAGGTTATAGGAGGCGTTGTGAATGCGTTTTTATGGGCGCTTTTGGCAGCTCTTATATGGGGTATAACGTCGGTAATTGAAAAATTCGTTCTTATAAAAGTTGATCCCCTCCCGGGCCTGTTTTATAGATGTCTTGGCGTGCTCTTGGGGGTGATCGTCATGGGAACGGTCATACTTAAGCCCTCTCAAATAAAATCCGTAGATCTTCGCTCAGCGGCGCTACTTTTACTGGCTGGCTTTCTCGGGAGCTTTATAGCTTTCATAGCGTTTTATAAAGCCTTGAAGTTGGGAGAGATGTCCATCGTTGTTCCTGTCGCCGGGAGTTTTTATATCATAGCTTTTATTTTGGGGATATTTTTGTTGGGAGAGACGGTAAATGCCCTGAAACTGCTTGGTATTATTTTTGTTACGATCGGAATATGGCTTTTAGGTGCTGGCGTTTGGAGCAAATAAGGATTCAGGAGTCAGGATTAAGAAATAAGTATGGTAAATGAAAGTGCGATAAGAGCAGTTTTTGAAAGTTCGCTAAAACTCAAACCAGACGAATCCTGTCTTATTGCTACTGATACCATAAAAGAACCGATCGGCCGTGCCTTTTACGAATACGCTCAAAAAATAACTTCAAAAACAAAGATCATTGTAATCGAACCCACCAAAGAACACGCCGAAGAACCTCCTGAAAGTGCAGCTAAAGAGATGCTCGATTACGATGTCCAGATCCTCGTAACAGAAAAATCCCTAACCCACACCAAAGCCAGGATAGCGGCTACCAAAAAGGGCGCGCGTATCGCTACAATGCCCACCATTACTGAGGATATAGCCAATAGATGCCTGGACATCGATTACGGCGCCCTTAAAGAAGAATCAAGACGCGTTTACGAGATTTTAAAACAGACAACTAAAGTGCGCGTTACGACCGAACTGGGAACGGATATAACGCTCGCTGTCGGTCAGGGCGGATTTTTCGGACAGGACGGCGGATCTTTTGACTATCCGGGAGCTTACGGCAACCTGCCGGAGGGAGAAGTATCGTTTTCGCCTGCGACGTGTAATGGGGCATATGTCGTCGATGCTTCATTTCCGGACCTGGGTCTTCT
>JBAROI010000135.1:0-2099 GCA_049642015.1 Candidatus Omnitrophota bacterium
GTGCAGATGCGGCTTCTGATGAAAAAGGCCGACAGCATCGCCGAAAGCCTTGATGTAACGCTCGGCGAGATCAAGGGCCTTGTGGTGGACAACAGGAAGAACCTCGATGACATTATCCTTAACCTGGAAGGCACGACGGAGAATTTTAAAGAATTCAGTGAAGACGTAAAAAAACATCCCTGGAAGCTGCTCTTTAAAGGGGAATAACCGGGAGGATCGAGAGATGAGGAAATTTTTGATCTTTATTTTGTGCGTCGGATTTTTAACTGGAGCGGCTTCTTTCGCGAGCGCTTCGGACGGAACAGTTATGGTCGTCTCTTACGCGGGAGACGTGAAGATCACCCCCGCAGGCTCTGCTAGGGCAGTCGCGTGTAAGCCCGAGATGATACTCGGTGCCGGCGACCACATAAAAACAGGCGCGGAATCCTACCTTGAAGTCGCCTTCGAAAGGGCTAAAGATAACGTCGTCAGGATAGAGGAAAAAAGCGACGTGATCATGAAGCTTACCGACGAGGAAAGGATCGAGCTCATTAACGGCGAAGTATTCGCGGTGCTCAGCAAGCTTGAGAGAGGCGAAGAGTTCAAAATAAAGACACCCACAGCGGTTTGCGGCGCGCGCGGGACCGGCTGGAACACGAAGACGGACGGTAAAGTGACCGACGTATCAGTTTTCGATAAGAGGGTTTTCGTCCGGGGCATAAAACCTGATGGGTCTGTCATGGAAAAGAAATTCTGGGTCAGAAAGGGCTTTGAAAGAAGGATAAAAAAGTTCGAAAAGCCCGAGAGGATGCAGAAGATCTCCAAGAGAAGGATTGAAAAGATGAAGGAAAAGGCCAGAGACCTCCGGAAGCCGACAGGAAAGCCCAAAGAAAAACCCGGAAGGAAGCCCAAAGAAAAGCTGAAAGACCGCGCCAGAAAAACACGGGAAAAACCCGAGAGAATGAGAAGCAAGATGAAGAGGAAGGACAAGGATATATCCAGGGAAGCTTTTATAAGGGAAGAACGCGCGACAAGCATTATTGACCGCCGGGACGATAAGAAACTCGACGAGATCAGGGAGGAAAAGGCGACAGAGCCTTCTACTGATAGCGTGCGATAAGGTTACTCCTTTAAAAAAATGGAGCAAAATAGATGATAGAGAAAAATCGAGAATTATTGAAACTTTTTATTTTTACTTTCATTCTGCTTTTTTCATTTCAGGTCCTGCCTTGCTTTTCTCAAGGGCTCCAGGAAGAAATAACCGATAAGTATCCTGCGGCTACACCGCCCATAGAGAAAGAAGTTGCCGAATATTACGCACCGGCGGAAGAGCCGCTCGGGGTAAGCGTCACCGCCGACGTCCAGCAGGGATACGACAACAACGTGGACCTTGATCCAAGCCGGACAAAGGACGGTTTTATCCAGTCCGTGTGCAACGCTGAGGTCACCATCAGGCCCCAGATCGAGGCGCTGGAGCTAAAGGCCGGGGCGGATCTATTCGGCATGGTGTATTACAAATACAACAGCAGTAACATCTTCGACATTGCGCCCTACGCCGGGATCGAATGGGAGTTCATGCCGGGCTTTAAATGGTACAACTACGTTACTTTTGATTACCTGTCGTACCCGAACGATAAAGACAGCACTTACGCGGGACTGGAATTCAATACCTACGTGCGCCAATTTCTCACCGAAGACCTGTTTCACCAGTTCGGCTACGAATATATCAGACGCTGGTATCCCGACAGGAAAATGAGCCTGGGCGACGCCAGTGAGAGTGTAGATAACCGCGAGGATGACCGGCATAAATTTAAATACACGGCAGGCATGTATTTTTCGAACTTTATGGTAAAAGTAGGCAACGAGCTTTACCATAACAATTCCAATGACCAGTACCAGGACTATTACGATTACTGGGTTTACAGGCTGAAGCCGTCGGTAATGTATTTTTTCACCGACAACATATACGCAAACGCCAGCCTGATATTTAAATACATACCCTATGACGCCCGTTTGAGCACGGAAGACCCGGACAAAGAAGTCAGGGATTACACCTATATCGGTAACCTCTCCCTGTATTACGACATTACCGAAAACATTACTTTTGGAGTAACGTATTC
>JBAROI010000067.1:0-15294 GCA_049642015.1 Candidatus Omnitrophota bacterium
GGGTTCAGTTACCGCAAGAGCGGCATCCGCCATGATCTTAACGGCATACTTAAATAGAACGTTGCCTTCCATCTTTATCGTATGCAATTTGTTTTCGACTGTCTTGATCGAAGCCGGCATGCGTGACCCTCCGGCTGGAAGCTGCAAGAGGTCTCCTTTTGTGCCGTCCGCCCCGAGGTGGGCATTTAAAATGCCGCCGTCTTCCACGGAACCCAGCACGGCCGCCCCTGCCCCGTCGCCGAAAAGAACACACGTAGCGCGGTCTTCCCAATCCGTCACCGCTGAAAGTTTTTCGGCGGCAACTACGAGCGCGGTCTTGTACATTCCGGTTTTGATGAACTGGTCCGCTACTGTCAATCCGTAGATAAAACCCGAACAAGCAACACTGATATCGAACGCGGGGACATTATGCGCGCCGAGCTTATACTGAAGCTGGCAGGCCGTGGACGGAAAGAACATGTCGGGAGTGATCGAAGCCACGATTATGAGGTCTATGTCCTTGGGTTTGAGGTTCGCGTTTTTGAGCGCTGCCTGTGCAGCTTTGACCGCCATGTCGCTCGTAGCTTCATTTTCAGAAGCGATGCGCCTTTCCTTGATCCCCGTCCTTGTTATTATCCATTCGTCAGTGGTATCGACCATCTTTTCCAGGTCTGCATTGGTCAATACGTTCGTGGGTAGGTATTTGCCTACTCCGAGTATTCCTGTTCTTTTCAGTTCAGTCATTCTTAATCTCCGTTACCAGTGGCTTTCCAGTTCTTCGATAATATGCTTGTTTACTTCGTGATTGACGTATTCGCCTGAAACCCTGATGGCGTTTTTAATGGCTTTGTCGTTGGACGAACCGTGCGCTATGATAACGCGCCCGTCCACGCCCAGAAGAGGCGCCCCGCCGTATTCGGTAGCGTCAACCTGCCTCTTGATGCTGTTGAACGCCGGAAAAGCCAGAAGCGCGCCGAGCTTCGTAAGGATGCTGCTCTTCTTGAACTCCCTTTTTAGCAGTTCCGTTGCCGCATCCGCAAACGCTTCGGTGACTTTCAGGAAAACGTTCCCCGCGAAACCGTCACACAAAACAACGTCGGCTTTCCCGCGATACACTTCCTTGGGTTCCACGTTCCCGATAAAATTCAGTTTACTCTCTGTCAGCATCGTGTGCGACTCTTTTATAAAATCGGTTCCTTTTGTGGACTCTTCCCCTATGTTCAAAAGAGCGACAGTGGGGCTCTTCTTGCCAAGCACATGCTTGGAGTAAGCGTCGCCCATTATACCGTACTGAAGAATATGCAAAGGTTTCGGGTCTATATTCGCGCCTACGTCTATGACCATACAGGGCTTGGAGAGCGTGGGAAAAACAACCGCTATCCCGGGCCTGTCAACTCCCGGCAGAAGACGCAAGCTCAACGTGCCGGCGCATACCACGGCTCCGGTATTACCGGCTGAAACAAACGCATCGTATTCTCCGCTCTTTAACAAGTCCAGCCCTTTCACTATGGAAGAGTTCCGCTTCTTTCGCACGGAAAGAGCCGCTGGTTCACACATCTCGATCACTTCGGGGGTATGGACGATCTTTAAACGATCGGTTGGATAACTAAGCCCGCTAAGGTTCTTTTCTATATCCTGCGACCTGCCAACGAGCGTCAAGTCGTATCCGTACTCGTTGACTGCCATCACAGCGCCTTTTACCGCTGCCTCCGGCGCCTTATCTCCGCCCATCACATCCAAGAGTATTTTCATAAAATCACCCTTTATGTTTTATCTCTGCTGCTTCTTTTTTTCTTTTTTTTCTTTACGTTCTTCCAGGGAAACAACGTGTTTTACTTCTCTTCCGCCGTAGTACCCGCAGTAAGGGCAGACGTGGTGCTGTCTTTTTGCCTTACCGCACTGCTGACATTTTGTCAGGGCCGGAGAAGTGGCCTTATAATGAGTACGCCTTTTGCGTCCCCGCGCTGTGGAGTGTCTATGTTTTACTTTAGGCATTTTTCGTCCTTCCTTTTACTATCTCATACGTATCTTTCGCTATTAAAAGTTCTTCGTTCGTGCCGATAGTCAAAAATTCCGTCCTGTTACCCAGGAGGTGCTTCAGCTGTTCTCTGATGCCTTCCTTTATTCTGGGAACGTTTTCCCCGATACCGGCCGTAAAAACTACAGCATCCACGGTCCCCAGGACGGCGGCATAAGAACCGATGTACTTTTTTATCCGGTAAACAAAAATATCAAACGCGAGTTCTGCGTGTTCGTTTTTCTCCTTGATCGCTTCAAGGATATCACGCATGTCGTTGCTTACGCCGGATACCCCGAGAAGCCCGCTTTCCTTGTTCAAGAGATCGTTGACCTGGTCGGCGTTCAGGCCTTCTCTCTGCATAATGAAAGTCACAACGGCCGGGTCAAGGTCGCCGGAACGCGTCCCCATCAGCAGCCCCTCCAGGGGAGTAAATCCCATGGAAGTATCAACGCTTTCTCCTTTGGCGATCGCCGCGATACTGCAGCCGTTACCGAGGTGCACCGTGATAAGATTAAGCTCCTTAAGCGGTTTGCCCAGAAGTTCCGCGGTTTTAGCGGAAACGTAGCGGTGGCTTGTCCCGTGGAATCCATATTTCCGTATGCCGTATTTTTTGTAAAGTTCATACGGGATGCCGTAAAAATAGGCATATTCAGGCATGGACTGGTGAAACGCCGTATCAAAGACCGCCACCTGGGGCACGTCAACGAATATTTTCATGCAGCCCCTTATCCCCTCGAGCGAAGGCGGATTGTGCAAAGGCGCGAGCTCGCTGAATTTCTCTATGCTTCCCAGCACCTTATCGTCTATCAAAGTACTTTCGTTGAACTCCTCGCCCCCGTGAACGACCCTGTGCCCCACTCCCAGGACTTCATTGATATCGGTCAGGACGCCCTTCTCTTTATCGGTCAGAACGTCCCTTATTATTTCAATGGCCCTATGATGATCTGAACATGAAACTTCTTCCTGGAACGCTTCCTTACCGGCTACTTCATGAGTAATGGAGGAAGCGCTTTCGCCGATGCGCTCGACGATGCCCTTGCATATCGATGAATCATCCCCAGCGGTAAAAAGATCGTATTTCGCTGATGAGGAACCGCAATTTATAACCAGTATGTACATTCTTAACTTTCTTGCGCTCTTATCGCAGTAATGGCGACCACGTCCACAACATCTTCAACGCTGCATCCCCTGGAAAGGTCGCTGCACGGTTTATCGAGGCCCTGTAAGATCGGGCCGACGGCCCTGGCTTTACCGAGCCGTTGCGTTAATTTATAAGAAATATTCCCGGCATCCAGATTGGGAAATATCAGCACATTCGCGAGTCCCGCGACAGGGCTGTCCGGACATTTACGTTTCGCTACTTCCGGGACTATCGCCGCGTCAAGCTGTAACTCGCCGTCTATCATGAGGTCCGGCCTTTTTTCCCTGATCTTTTCAATGGCCGCACGCAGGGCGAGTATCGATTCTTCGGTCACCGCCGCGCTTCCTTTCGTGGAATAGCTTAACATGGCCACGCGCGGTTTGATACCGAAGAGCTTTCCGAATATATCGCTGGTGGCGACCGCTATCCCTACAAGCTGGCGCGGCGAGGGCTGCGGTATTACCGCGCAATCGCCGTACGCGAAAAGTCCGTCTTCACCAAACGGGCATTCCGTCATTTCCATGATAAACGAACTGCAGACCGTCCCGATGTCTCTATTAAGCTTAAGGGATTGTATCGCGGCTCTTGCGACGCACGAGGTCGTATGGTTTGCGCCGGCTACGAACCCGTCCGCCAGGCCCATCCTCGTCATGACGGCCCCGTAAAACACGAAGTTCTCCATCACTGTCTTTTCGGCTTCTTCCGGGGTCACCCCTTTGGACTTGCGCAGCTCGTAATAGGCGTTTATGACTTCCTGCTTTTTGTCATGCTTAAAAGGATCGATGACGTTTACGCCGTCCAGCGATATGTCGTTTTCTTTTGCCAGTTTGGACAGGTCTTCCTCTTTCCCCAACAAGATTATGTCCGCTATCCCCTCCCTGGCTATAATTGAAGCGGCTTTAACGATCCTTATGTCATCACCCTCGGGAAGAACGACTTTCTTCTTTACCTTTTTTGCTTTTTCTCTTAATTCAAGTATCCTCTTCACCTTTACTGAAACTTCTCCTTTAATTTTTTTTCTACATTTTTCGGGACAAATTCGGATACGTCCGCGTTCATGAGCGCGATCTCCTTGATCAGCTTGCTGGACAGATATGAATAGGACTCGTTGGGCATCATGAAAACGGTCTCGATATCCGGGCTTAATTTCCTGTTCGTAAGGGCCATTTGAAATTCGTATTCAAAGTCCGATATCATGCGCAGGCCCCTGACAACGACTTTGGCGGATTTAGTCTTAACGTAATCTACGACAAGGCCGTCAAAATCCTCCACTTCCACGTTGCCGTATTCCGCGACTGCTTCTTTAAGCATATTAACGCGCTCCTCGACTGAAAAGAGGACCTCTTTATGCGCACCTCTAGCCACTGCAACATAGACGCTGTCAAAAAGAGAAGAAACCCTCTTGATCACGTCCAAGTGGCCGTAAGTTACAGGATCAAACGTTCCGGGATATACAGCAATCTTTGTCATTTCTTTCGGTAAATTGAAATGGAAGTATTTCCGTAAGTCTTTCTCTTAACAATAGAAACATCACCCTCACTATCGGGAAGGCTTTCGCCCGTATGATGCTCTATTATTAATGAACCAGAGTGATTTAATATATCATAATGATTTATCTTAATCAAGGTTTTTTTGGCCACACTTTTCAAGTAAGGGGGGTCCGCAAACACCAGGTTAAATGTTTCTTTCTCTTCTTTTAACTCCTCCAGGGACTTGAATACATCGCTAATTATAACCTTGGCCCGATCTCCTACGTCCAGGGACTTGATGTTCTCTTCTATAACTCCGCCGTTTTCTCTTCCCTGTTCAACGAATACCGCTTTTTTCGCGCCCCTGGACAAGGCCTCCAGTCCGAATGCGCCACTCCCGGCAAAGAGATCCAGGACGTTCGCGTCCGGAACCAGTTCCGTAATAATATTAAACACGGCTTCCCTTATCCTGTCTTTGGTCGGCCTGACCTGGTCGGACTCGGGCTGTTTTATTTTGCGCCCCCTGAACTCTCCCGCGATTATTCTCATATTCCTCATTCCCCTCGTTTACGCGCAGGGAATGACCCTGAGCGAAGCGAAGGGGTTATACCTCAAGTTTTCCCTTAAACCTCTCTTTAATGCTATCTCTGATCCCCGCGTGGCGCGAGTCTTTCAGGGCGGGGTCTTCGCTCACCAAACGGAACGCTTCCTCCCTTGCTTCTTCCATGATCGTAAAATCGTGGACGATATTGCCGAACCTGAGTTCGGGCAACCCGCTCTGCCTTGTCCCCAGGAACTCTCCCGGGCCCCTTATATCAAGGTCTTTTTCGGCGATCTCGAACCCGTCGTGGGTTTCGGTCATAGTAGAAAGACGTTCATCGGAAGCATCGGTTTTCGGCTCACCCATAAGAATACAATAAGAAGCATGCCTGCCGCGGCCGATACGCCCCCTCAACTGATGAAGCTGGGCCAGCCCGTACCGTTCGGCGTGTTCAACCAGCATGACGGTCACGTTCGGAATGTCAATACCGACTTCAATGACCGTAGTAGCGATGAGTATGTCGTACTTTTTATCCCTGAAATCTTTCATTATGCCGTCTTTTTCTTCGGGGTTCATGCGCCCGTGTATGAGAGCCAGGCGGAGATCAGGGAAAACGTCTTTTCTCAAATGTTCGAACATCTCCTCGGCGGAAAGAAGCGCCGAACCGGCGGTTTTCTTTATCCGGGGATACACGATAAACGCCTGGCGCCCCTTCTCTATTTCGTCTCGCAAAAACGAATAAACGGCTTTCCTCCGGTCTTCCCCTACCCAGTAAGTCGTAACTTCTTCCCTGCCTCCGGGTTTTTCTCTAAGCATCGATATATCCATATCCCCGTAGATCGTCATGGCCAGGCTCCTGGGTATGGGCGTGGCCGTCATCACCAGTGTGTCCGCCTTACTGCTCTTTTCTCGCAGCGCCTTCCTCTGGTCGACCCCGAACTTATGCTGCTCGTCGATGATCACAAGCCCCAGGTCGCTGTAAGCGATGTCTTCCTGGATAAGCGCGTGCGTGCCGATAACCACATCCACTTCGCCCTTCTTGAGTTCCTCTTTTATTTTCTCGCGGGTGTCTTTATCGATGCCGCTCACAAGAAGCCTGATATTCAGCCCCAACGGCATCAGTTCCTTGCTTATTGTAATATAATGCTGGCGCGCCAGTATCTCGGTCGGAGCCATCACAGCGGCCTGATGGCCGTTCTGGACAGTAAGGAGGACCGCGTACATCCCCACTACCGTCTTCCCGCTGCCAACGTCGCCCTGGAGCAGTCTGTACATGGTCTTTTCGCTGGACATGTCACGCTCGATCTCATTGATGCATTTTTTCTGTTCTTCGGTAAGTTCGAAGTCGAATAAATCTTTGAAATCCTCAAGAAGGCCTTCCCGGACTTCGTGCCTGATGCCTTTTTTTGTCACCTTTTTCCGCCTCAGCGCCATGATGACCTGGAGAACAAAGAACTCCTCGAAAACAAGCCTCTTATAGGCTTTATCAAGATTATCAAAAGAATGCGGGAAGTGTATGTTCTCCACCGCGAACTTGGCGTCGACCATTTTCTTTCTGGCCCTGATGTAAGTGGGCAGGTGATCCCGGAGCCGGGCGGCATGCGCGCGGATAGCGTTGTGCATCGTTTTCCGGACGTATCTCTGGCCGAGGTCCTCCGTCAGGGAATAAAAAGGGACTATTCTGCCGACATCCAGGGATTCTTTCACGTCTTTATCGTCTAGGATCTCAAAAACCGGATGTGTAAACTGCAGATGCTTCTGCAGCTCGACCTTTCCGTAAAGCATAACAGTCTGGTCCGGGGAAAATGTCTTTCTTAAGAACGGCTGGTTGTACCAGACGGCGAATATCCTCCTGGAAGAATTCCCGACCTCCATCTGGAATATCAATTTTCCCGTCCTGGCGGTGAAGGTATTGACCTTGAGGACCTTACCTATAACGGCCTGGTATTCGCCGGGCTTGAGGTCTTCTATATCCACGATGCTGGTCCTGTCCTCGTACCGCCTCGGGAGATAATAAAAAAGGTCGGATATGTTCTCTATGCCGAGCTTTTCGAATAGATCCGCTCTTTTAGGCCCCACGCCCTTTATGTACCTGACGGGGACGGATGTTGGCTCTTTTTTCTCTTGCATAATACTTTTTCTTGTGCTATTATTTGCATCTTGAAACAGCGATTTTCATTATAAAAGAAAGGCCCTACAATGGCAAGAGAATGTTATATTTGCGGTAAAAAACCCGTGAGCGGCAAGTCGATAAGCCGCAGAGGTATGGCAAAAAGCAAGGGCGGTGTAGGCCAGAAAATAACCGGAGTAACCCTCCGCCGCTTCAGTCCTAACTTGCAGACAGTCAACGCTCTCATTAAAGGCAAGAAAAAGAAGATAAAAGCCTGCACAAAATGCATCAAAGCCGGTAAGGTCAAAAAAGCGATTTAACTGACCATCTGCAAGTCCTTGATCCCCAGCTGAATAGAGTCAATCCCCTCCCAACTGTTTATCGAAGGTGTATAAGCAAGATTTACAACGTTGCCTATTTTCGGCTTCGCAACGTCGTTCTTATTAAACGTCACGGCTTCACATACAATATCCCCGCATCCGGCCAGGAATTTAAAACCGTTCTTTCCGATATCGCGGGGCTTATTTTTTACTTTCATGCCGTTAGTGGAGAAGATCGGCGCGGTATTGCCGGGGCCGTGCGGCATGAGCATCCGGAGTTCGTTGATAAGCTTTAGCCCTATATACGAGATCGGAAGATTCAGGTCTATTTGAAGTTCGGGTTTTATCTCTTCTTTTTCCGTAAAAGACTTGACTGCCACATCGTTAAGGCTTTTTCGGAAACTCTCAATATTTTCCTTCTTGATCCTGATGCCGCAGGCTGATTCGTGTCCTCCGAAAGTGATCAGGTGTTCGCTTGCCTCCATGATAGACCCGAAGAGATCGAATCCGTCCACGCTCCTCCCGGACCCCCTTCCGGTATCGTCCTTGATAGCTATCAGGATCGTCGGCAGGTAGTACTCCTCCGCGAGCCGTGAAGCCACTATCCCCAGAACTCCGGGGTGCCAGCCATCATCAGCTAAAACTATCACCTTATCGCGCTCCAGATCCAGCTCATTCTTCGCTTTTTCGGCCGCCTGCTTAAGAATGTCTTTCTCGATCGCCTGGCGGTTCCTGTTCTGTTTGTCCAGAAGTTGGGCGATTTCCCTCGCTTTATCCGGGTCTTCGCACATCAACAGTTCAAGGGCCGTATTCGCCGAACCCACGCGACCTGTAGCGTTAATGCGCGGCCCGATTATAAAACCAATATGGCGGCACGTAAGCATTTTCGGGTTGATCCTCGTTATGTCCATAAGGGCCTTCAGGCCCTCCTTGTCGGTGTTTTGAAGTTTCTCCAGGCCTGCTTTTGACATTATCCGGTTCTCTCCGTTTAATGGACATATGTCCGCGACTGTCCCGAGAGCCACCAGATCCAGATGCCGGTCCACTATCTCCTCGGCTCCCTGCATGAGGGCCCTGGCAAGCTTATAAGCAACGCCGACGCCGGCAAGATGCTTGAATGGATACGGACAGTCCGACTGATGCGGGTCTATGATCGCGTACGCCGGGGGCAGTTCTTTTTCTTTTACCTCGTGATGGTCGGTGATGATCACGTCTATCCCGTAATTGTTCGCGCACGCCACTTCTTCAACCGAGTTGATCCCGCAATCCACCGTTATCAGAAGCTTCACGCCGTCTTCCCTGGCTTGGGCGACCCCTCTTATGTTAAGGCCGTAACCTTCTTCCAGGCGGTTCGGAATATACGTTTCGTAATTCGCGCCGACCTCTTTAAAGACGTAAGCCAGAAGAGCTATGGAAGTCACTCCGTCAACGTCGTAATCGCCGTATATCAGGATCTTTTCTTTTTTAGCGATCGCCTGTTTTATCCTGGAGACGCCCTTTTCCATGTCTTTCATAAGAAATGGATCGTGGCAATCGGACAAACTTCCAAAAAGAAAATTCTGGGCCTGCTCAGGCGTCCTTACGTTGCGGTTAAGGAGCAGCTGCGCGAGGATCGGGGAAGTTCCCAGCGCTTCCGATAGTACTTTTTGCAATCGCAGATTTGATTCGTAAACTTTCCAGGTCATTTTCATGTCAGGAGTTTCCCCTTGCCGGTTCCACGTGCACCACAACGCCTTCTACGTTCGGTATCGACTCGCATACGCATTTCTCAACTTCGATCGTAACGGAATGTCCTTCCTGGACGGTCTTGTTCTTATCCACGCCTATCGTGATCTCCAGAAAAAGGTCTAATCCGTATTTCCTTACCATTACTTTTTTGACCTCCAGGACTCCCCCGGCGGCCATGACTGTTTCCTCGATCTGTCGGACCAGCCCTTTTGGCGGCGCCGCATCCATAAGCTCATCATAAGCCATGTGAAAAACTTCCGTGCCGACTTTTATGATGAACCCGGCAACGAGTATTCCCGCTAAGGGGTCCAGAAAGGTCCACCCCATCCTTGCCCCGGCGATCCCCACAAGCGCCGCGACCGAAGAAAGAACATCGCTGCGGTGATGGTACGCATCAGCTTTCAGGGAAGTGCTGCGTATTTTCTTGCTCAGCAGTATAACGCGCCTGTACGTGAGCTCTTTTACTACAATGGAAACTATTGCCACATAAAGCGCTATGCTGTGGGGCTTGACCATTTCCTTCAGGATCAGTATCCTTGCCGAATCATGGACAAGCTTCAGCCCCACAAAGATAAGGACCAAAGCCACTATTTTTGCGGCAATGGATTCCGCGCGGCCGTGCCCGTAAGGGTGTTCGAGGTCTGCGGGCTTGCGGGCTATCTTCAGCCCGATCAATACCGCGATACTGGTTAAAGCGTCGCTCGCGGTGTGGAACGCGTCGGCGATCATCGCCTGTGACCGGCCGAAAATACCCGCAAGAAATTTTAAAATGAACAGGGCGATGTTGCTGAGTATACCGACCCAAGCCCCCTTTTCCCCTATCTCGTAGCTGTGCGCACTGGTACGCCCCATTAGCGCTTCCCGACGACTCTTCTACCCGGCCAGTCAAGCAACAAGGGGCTGGCGATGAATATCGACGAATAGGTACCGACCAGAACGCCTACCATCAGAACAAAAGCAAAATCGTTGATCACTTTTCCGCCAAAAATAAACAGCGCCAGGACAACGACTAACGTCGTCAAAGACGTCAGCACCGTACGCGAAAGTGTCTGGTTTATGCTCGTGTTAATGATCTCTTCCTGGCCGGCTTTTCTCATGAGCTTCCTGTCTTCCCTTATCCTGTCAAAGAGAACTATCGTATCGTTTATTGAATAACCGACAACCGTGAGCAGCGCGGCTATTACCGGAAGCGATATCTCCCTTCCCGTAAAAGCGATCAGGCCTAAACTGATCAGAACGTCATGAATAAGAGCAATGATCGCGGTTATAGCGAACCTGAACTCGAATCGGAACGAAATATAAAGGCAAATGCCTATCATGGCAAATATCAGGGCCTTTATTGCCGCCCTTCTTAGGTCTTCACCGACGGCAGGTCCGACCGTTTCGACCCTCATGACCTCAAAAGAGCCCTCCCCGAACTTTTCTTCCAGGCTGGAGATCAATGCTTCCGTTTTCTCGCCGAAGGACCTTATGATGAATTCTCTTCCTTCGCCGAACTGCTGGATCGCTGATTCGCCCACGCCGGAAACAACAAGAACCTCCCGTACTTCTTCAACGGAGATCATCTCCTTAAACCTGAACTGCTGTAAAGTCCCGCCTGTAAAATCTATTCCGAAATTCTTTTCTCCCCTCTGCGCGAAAAGAGATACTCCGGCGATGATGACCAGGAGTGAAACAATATAAGCGATCTTGCGTATTTTCACGAACGGTATATTCGGCTGGCTGAAAAACTGGAGCATGGTGATCTTTTTCATACGCATGTTGCCCAGGGTGAGAAAGTCAAAGATCAAGCGCGTGACGACCAGGGCGGTGAACATGCTCGCCACAATACCTATGCTCAAAGTAGTCGCGAATCCCCTTACCGGGCCCGTTCCGAACTGGAAAAGTATAAGCGCGGTAATGAGCGTGGTTACGTTAGCGTCAAGGATCGTCCAAAATGCTTTGTCGTAACCGGCGCTTACGGCGGCGTGAAGCGCTTTTCCGAGCTTAAACTCCTCCCGTATCCTTTCAAATATCAGCACGTTGGCGTCCACCGCCATACCTATGGTGAGAACGAGACCCGCTATACCCGGCAGCGTAAGCGTGCCCCGAAAGTAAGCAAGCGCACCGGTTATAAGGATGAGGTTGAGGATAAGCGCGAAATCCGCTACCAGTCCCGCGATAAGATAATAGGCAGCCATGAACAAAAGAACCGCCAGACCCCCGAATATTATTGCCTTAATGCCTTTTTCGATCGAGTCTTTACCCAGGGACGGACCTACGCTTCTTTCTTCGATTATATTAACCGGAGCCGGCAGAGCACCAGCCCTAAGAATGAGCGCGATATCCTTCGCTTCCTGAACAGAAAAGTTACCCGTTATCTGGGCCCTGCCCGAAGGTATCCTTTCGCGTATGACCGGAGCGGTGTAAACCTCTCCGTCAAGAACTATGGCAAGACGCCTGCCGACATTGGTGCCGGTAACATTAGCGAATATGTCGCCCCCTTTATCGTTAAACTCGAGGGAGACGTACGGAAGCCCGAAACCCTGCTGACTAAACTGGACCGCGGCATCCGTCAGCGTGTCTCCGGTAAGCACGGCTTCTTCCTCAAGAAGAAGAGCTTCCTCGCGGCCTTCTCTGTTTTCCATAGATTTAAGCGTGTGCCCCTCGACTTCTTCTCCGCCCATGGCGGTTTTCAGAAGTTCCGCGTCGTCAGAAACGATCTTGAATTCCAGGTGAGCGGTCCGCCCGATGATCTCCTTGGCGCGCTGCCTGTCGGTTACGCCGGGAAGCTGCACAAGTATCCTCTTGTCGCCCTGAAGCTGAATGGTCGGTTCCAAAACGCCGAACTGGTCGATCCTGTTGCGGATGACCTCAAGGGCCCGCTGCGGGGCATCCTTTGCCTGATTGGGGGTAAGTTTTAGCGTATCTACTTCAAGCACCAGATGCATACCGCCCTGCAGGTCCAGTCCGAGATTTATTTTGCCCTTCTCAACGACATCTCCCTTGCTGTCATGGATGTCAAAAGGAGGATAAGCGAACCATATAGCCACCGCGGCAATGATGACTACCAATAAACTTTTCCATTTAAGCTTCTTCATTCCCATTATTTACCACTCCCCTGCGCCTTCTTTAATTTTGATATCGAACTTTTTTGCACTTTTATTCTCGTATTATCATCGATTCTTACGGTGATCACGTCATCTTGTATGTTAACGATCGTTCCGTATATTCCGCCCGAAGTGACGACCTCATCGTTCTTTTTTAATCCTTCAAGCATCTTGGCGTGATCCTGCTGTTGTTTTTTCTGGGGGCGGATAAGCAGAAAATAAAACACAATAAATATCAAAGCTATCGGCATAAGGCTTATGAGCGGGCTGCCTTGCCGAGCTTGCTGCGCCGGGGCCGACGCGGTTTGCGCGAACGCTAAAGTCAACATGATTTATCCTTTCGTTTAAGTGGTACCTGATCGAAATTTATCACAGAATTGTTTCTTAAATTCAGAAAAGCAATCCTGCAATATCGCTTCACGGGAAGCTTGTATAAGTTTAGCATAAAAGTATATATTGTGCAAAGATACTAATCTCATACCCAGGATCTCAGACGCATTGAACATGTGCCTTATGTACCCGCGGGTATAATTCCTGCAGGTGAAACAGTCGCACTCCGGGTCTACAGGGCCGAAATCATCCTTGAAAGGGGCGTTGCGCAGCTGCACTTCGCCTGAAAAAGTAAAGGCCTGGCCGTTCCTGCCGTTCCGCGTGGGAACGACGCAGTCGAACATATCTATGCCGCACGCAATGGCTTCCAGCATGTCAGGGGGAGTGCCTACCCCCATTAAATACCTTAACTTCCCTTCAGGCAAAAGAGAAGTGGTGTGATCCGTAATTTCGTTAATAAGCTCCACGGGCTCCCCTACCCCTATTCCCCCGAGCGCGTAACCGTCCATATCCATGGCTACCAGCTCTTCAACGCAGTTTTTTCTCAAATCGCGATACGTGCTTCCCTGAACTATCCCGAAAAGTGAGGACTTTTCCTCTTTTTCCAGGAGCCTGTCCTTTGACCTCTTCGCCCACTTCAAGGTCAGGCCGACCGAATCCTCTACGTAGTTCCGCTCCGCCGGATAATGCACGCACTCGTCAAGAGGCATCATGATATCGCTTCCGAGCGCCAGCTGGAAATCCACCACGCTTTCGGGGGTAAAAAAGTGACTCGACCCGTCTATGTGCGACTGGAACTCTACCCCTTCTTCCTTTATTTTTCTAAGTTCGGCGAGGCTGAACACCTGAAATCCACCGCTATCGGTAGTTATCGCCCCGTTCCACCCCATGAACTTGTGGAGTCCTCCCGCCTTTTCGATAATTTCCCGACCGGGCCTCATGTAAAGATGGTAAGCGTTGGAGATGATCATCTCGATCCCGCAATCAATAAGTTCCTGGCTTGAGATCGTTTTTACTGTTGCTTGTGTCGCGACAGGCATGAAAACGGGGGTGGGGATCTCGCCGTGCGCGGTGACTACTTTTCCGTAACGCGCGCGGGAAGATTTATCTTTATGTTCGAGGGTAAAATTAACCAAGTTCTCCTACAACCTTGACAAGGTCATCCATGTTTCCGCCTTTTACCAGAAACCGGTCCGCTGTCCTGGCATATACGGTGTTTTCGTATTCCTGGTATCCCGTGTAGATGATGATCCTTGAATGCGGGGCTACCTGCTTGATAGTGCTAAGAACCGATAAACCGTTCTTCTCCGGCATCATCAGGTCCAGTATAATGACCGACGGATTATTTTCTTCGAGATAAGTAAGAAGCTCGTAGCCGTTATAGACGGAGTCAACTTCGTATCCTTCTTCGGTCAGAATAGATTTAACAACGTCGCAGATCCTTCTATTATCATCGGCTATGACGACCTTTCTGCCCTTCTGCATAAAATACCTCCTGATCAAGCTTATTTTATCATTTTTCGCCTGTCCATGCAAAAAAAATCACCTAAATTCACCTGTCCGGGATAACTCCTATCCCGGACGGGAGCGAGTCGGTTATGAGGGGCGAAACTTAAGCATTTTTGCGAAGATACGCAAGAAATGAGGAATGAGATACGGGTATATTATTAGTGATATTAATATAAACTTTATCGTGTCTGCCATACTGTCGAACATGGCAAGTTCAGCGAAGTAGTCGGTCTCGGCGTTCCTGGACTTTATCTTTTTAAATACCCACCAGTCCAGCTTTCTTTCTACTTTTTTCAGCTCATCAAACACATGATCCGGAACCGGCGTGCCGAACATCCTTTTGGTAAAAAGAAGAGTATAATAAACCGGTCTTTTTATCTTGTATTCCCCTGCCAATTTTAATACCTCGCGCCAGTCTATCTCGTCCCCGCGCTTCTCCACAAGTTCGTGTATGTCGACATACCATATAAGTCCGGAAAAACTGTGCTGCAAAGAAACGTGCAACGAAAGGTATAAAAGCGTGTGAACCAGATCCATGGCATAAAACTCTATGCCGTCCTGGGAGATCTTCTTTTTATCCGCCCATATTTTCTTTCTGTCTATATTCAGCATCCTGCTATGCAGCATCCGGCCTATAAAATCCTTATGGACATCCAGGTATATTTTCCCGTTCAGCTCGTACATCCTTTGCGCCCTGTAGTGGGAAAAAATTCCGCGGCTTTCGTAAGGCTTGAATCCCTCATCTTTTAAGATCTTACCCGTCCTTCGGAAATCCTTTGCCAGAATATCAATATCCGTAAAAAGTCTCAACCCCCTTTCCTTGTATATATCGAACATCAGACGCGCACCCTTGATGAACAGCACTTCAATGTCTTTTTCCCTGAAGAGCTTTGTGATATACCGGAGATTCTCAGTCCCTTTAATATTGCTTGCAAAAATGTAGCCGGCATGCTCTCTCAACTTTTGTTTCACCGGCCCGGGGATCTCATCAAGGAAGGGTTGAAAGTGTTTATGGACAAAAGGCGTCACTCTGTAAGTTTTCGCAAGCGTTAAAAAAT
>JBAROI010000144.1:0-18856 GCA_049642015.1 Candidatus Omnitrophota bacterium
CCTATTTTTCCAAGAGCTACGGCGGATACTTCGAACAAGGGTGTTGACATTACGAGGGCCTCATCACTATTCCTGTGAAAAATATTCAAGAGCGGTTTTGCCGCACGTCTGTCGCGGATATTTCCAAGGGCCTCGATCGCGGCCACTCTTATCTCACCAGGATAAAAGTCAGCCGTAAAACCCAGAAGGAGCTCAACAGCTTCAGAAGCGCCCAACTGTCCAAGAGATCTCATGATAGCTATTTCAACTGCATGATTCCCGAAATCCAGCGGTTGTTTTTTTAATTTTTTAATAAGCGGCTTTATCGCCCTTTTGTCTTTTAATGCTCCAAGGGCTTCCATTGCATATACCTGAGTCTCCCGGTCTTTGTTATATAATAGTCCGATAAGGTGTTTTGTGGCTCTTTTGTCTCCTATAGAAGCGAGTTTAGAGAACGCGTTTATACGGGTTTGCCGGTCATCACTTTTCAATTCCGCGAGCGCCTCGAGCATTTCGGGAGGATATTCATCGAGCTCCTTTCCTTTTATGATCAGGTAGATCACAATTCCCGCAACCAGGGCAAGAAAAGCGGCAAGGAATACAAAAAAGCCTGTTATGACTACCGGAGGAATGCTTGAAACGGCCTGGACGACCTCCCCGGCCAAAGCCGAACTTGGCGTAAGGAGCGCAATAAGTGCGATGACTATTGACGGGAAAACAAGACTACTTCTTGGCCTTTCTATAAAACTGCTTACAGGGCCTGATTTTCCGTCCTCTTTTTCTTTTTCAATTTCAGGTTTTGATCGGGATTGGTTCAATTTTTTAATGGCTTCGTCAGTAACTTGAGTGGTAATAGGATCTAAAGATGATATTTCAGTAAGAGAACTTATCGCCTTGGGATCGCCAAGTTTTCCAAGGGCAATTGCAGAAGCTATTCTAATAGATAAACTGTTAACGGATAATAATTCGATCAAAGCGTCAACAGCTGCAGGGTCGCCTAATTCCCCGAGAGCTGCAGCAGCAGCGGCAATAGTTTCAGGTTTGGTTATGTTAAACGATTCGCCAGGGCCTTCTTTGCGCTTCTTTTCAAGAAATTCATTTACTAATTCCATCAGGGGTTTTATCGCTCTTGAATCTTTTGCTTTTCCAAGCGCTTTTGCAGCCGTCCGGAGAGCGCTATCGTCTTTATTACGCAAAACTTTGATCAATTTTTTTACATAAGGTCTTAATGTTTCAGGAGTGCCGACCTTCTTGAGGGGGTCTCCGATCTCCCTGATAACATTTTGATCTTTGTCGGTCAATGCTGCCTTGACAAGCACTTTTACAGCTTCCGGTCCACCGATCTCTCCGATGGCTCTACCGGCATATACTCTATTATTAAGAGAAGAATTTTTTAAAAGGACTTCGGCCAATGGTTTTACCGCCCTCGGGTCCTTTAATCTGCCGAGTTCTTCTATCGGCTCCTGGAGAGATTCATCTTCCCCAGCAGTTTTTAATCTCGTAATGAGTTCCATTAAGCGAGGGGGGTATTCCGAATATCTTCTGATTTTTATTGCATACAAGACCAAAAAGGCGATAAAAAGGATCCCTAGCGACCCGATGATCCACGGCGCCCATTTCTTTATTTTCGGGTAGAGTTCGGCACGGGCTCTTTCAAGTTTGAACTGTCTTAGCTCCTCCGGCGCGACTTCGCTTAACGCGGATTCCAGAGTTGACGCTCTATTGCTATCACCCCGAGCAAGGGCCTCTCTAAGCATCCGGAAAAATGATTCCGGGTCTTTTTTGCAGAACCTGACAAGGGCTTTTCTGGCTATCCCGCGCTTTCTAGTGCTTATTGGACTTTCGTTCCAAAGACTCACGTCAAGCCTTTCCAGAAGAAGATTAATAGCGGTTTGGCCCATTTCGTCCAGTTCACGCCGGGCTCCAACTTCCGCGTAAAACATGACCCTTTCTTTTTCGTTTTCGGGCTTCCATCCCTTACTGTGTAAATAAAATAAGACCAATTTTCTGAGGTTATAATCGGACTCTTCGGTTTCCCACAGTTGTATAAGAAGCGAAAGTGGCAGGCGTTCAAGGTCTTTGAATGTAGCATTCTTAAGCTTATCCCTTGAGGGCGTGATCTCTTTTGCCCTGGGGTAAAGGGCTTCTTCTTCATCGGTCTTCGGTTTCCATTTGCCTGCCTCTTGAAGTATGGCAAGGGTGCGAAGGGCGACCTCTCTTATATGCCGGTCATCACTTTCAAGAGCTTTTATTAATTCCGGGATCGCTTCTTCCGCGTTTCTGTTCACCAGGGCTTTTACGGCCCAGTCTTTGTGTGTATTGACATCTTTACCTCTTTCCTGCTGGACTTCTTCGACCATCCGTATGAGCGCCGGCGTATCCTTATGGGCAAGAGGGCCTCCCATAATAGGTGACCCCACGAGAACGAACCCTGCTATAAAGACAGCAAACGAAAGAACGATTGCAAGGGCCGTGGGAGGATGAGCGAAATCACTCATAGACGGCTTCTCTTCAAGCTCGATATGCGGGGAAAGATAAAATATCCCTGTCAATGAGCCGGCAAAAGCAATCCCGGAAATAATAAGAAGCGGCTCCAGAAGAAGAGGACTGATAGCAGCACTTATAAGAAGAAGCACGTTTGTTATGATCGCGACAACGGCAAAGTATACGAATCCCTTATGAAATTTGTCCCACTGATATTTTCTGGATACGCGCCTATAAAGATTGAGCGTATGATTTATTATGTTTGCGCTAAAAACGCTTATGGCTATATATGAAACTACAGAAGGTACTATTGTTCCTACGGTTGATACATAAATAGCCAATCCGATCAACGAAAGATAAGTGACTATATTTGTTACAATGGAACTAATATTGGGACTAATATTAATAGATGCGTCTATATCTTTATCCCGATACGCAATTTTGATTTTTGTAGCTACCAGGGTAATTCCGAAAGTCAAAGCTACCATAATGGGCACGATAAAAACAAAATAAAGAACGCTGGGGGGAAGTGCCCTGATAAACGCAAACGCAATAAACGGCGTGAAGGAATGCAGCGTCACGCTTTTCGGCCCTGCCTTGTCTTCATGCTTTTCCTGCGCCCGCTTTATTTCTCCGAGGGCCTTTTTCACTGCTATGCGGACTTTTTCATGTTTATCGGACAACGCTCTAACGAGATGTTCTGTGGCTCTTTGATCTTTTAGCTGACCAAGGGTACTTGCGGCGGCTTCACGGTCTTCCCATTTATTGCTCCTCAGATCCGCGAGAGCTTTTACTAATTCATCAGGATAATCGGCAATTTTCTTTTTGTATCTGATGTAGACGATAATATATACAAAGACCAGCAACCCAAGGCTTCCTATGATCCAGGGAGCCCAGCTTTTCAGTTTTGGCAGGAGCTCTCTTTTCGCTATCTCGATCTTGACCTTTCTTAGCTCCTCAGGCGCGAACTCCTGGAGCATGGATTCAAGCGTTCTGGCTTTTTCTGTATTGCCGCTTTTTATTTCTTTTTTCAGAGCCCTGGTGAAAAATTCAGGATCTTTTTTTATCTTCTCCTCGAACCCTTTTTCCAGGAGCATTCTTGTCGAAAGGTTATCTCTATAATCGCCTTCGTTGATGTGCCATAGCATGATAAAAATTTCTGCAGAATCTGATGAATCCATCAGATCCTTGAGAGCTTGTCTTATATAGAATTGTCTGCTCTTGCTATCTATTGACACCATAACGCGAATAAGCGGTTCGGCGGCAGTGGTATCGCCTAACTTTCCTATTGCTTCAAGAACGGCGCTCAAAAATGAATCGTCTTCTCCGCTCCGGTACTCAGACATGTAATCAACGAATTTATCTACCAGAGGTTGCACTGCCCTTTTATCGCCGATATTTCCGAGAAGCCTGGCAGCAACTCTGCGCCTTAAATAACTTTCGTCACCCAGGGCCTTGCAAAGCGGCTCAACAGCTTCTTTACCAAACTTCTCAAGCGCGTGAACCGCTTGTTTGCAAAGGGTATGAGCGTATCTGTGCTTGTATACCAGCGCTTTTATAAGCGGTTCGATCGCTCTCGGGTCGCCTATTTCCCCGAGCACCCTGGCCGCATTTTCTCTATACCCCGCCAGATCCTGGTTATCCTCCAGCATCTTTATAAGTGGCATAACGGCAGGTTCGCCTATCTTTTCAAGGGCTACGTTGGCATTTCCCTGTATATATATCTTGTCATCTGTCCATATCTGGTACGTGCTGATAATAAAATCTATTGCCCGGGGATCACCTATTTCACCCAGCGCCCAGTTAGCCGCTGCGTGGACATTTGCCCCGTCTTCATAATAACCGCCTATGAAACGTATCGGATCGTCGTCACTTGTTAGTTTTTTGATAATAAGGTCGACCGCTTTTTGGCTTTTTATCTTTCCGAGGGCCATGATGACGGGGGCAAGGACCTTGAGGTTCTTTTCGTCAAGCGCTTTGATCAGGGCGTCTTCCGCTCTCATGTCGCCTACTCTCATCAGGCCCATTGCGGCGCCTCTTCGCACCTTCCAATCCTCGCTTGATAAGGCCTTAATGAGATGATCTACTACAGGCGGGCCCATTCTTTTGAGTTCTTCGGTGGCTTTTTTCCAGTCGTCATACTTTTCTTCGCCAGCCAGGAGAAGGATCTGCTGATGGACTCTTTCTTCCGTGCTTTCTAACCTGACCAGCGTTGGCGGACCTCTTTCCGGCTCCGTGGGGGCTTCCTGCGCCCTGGAGATTCGCGGGGTGAAGACGCTTAATATGGTAAATAATACTAATAGGCTTAAGAAATTTCTGCGGCCAATAAACTTGCTGACCATCTTATGTATGGTTCCTTTTTTGGCGTTCCTGGCTTCAAGGCGGGCCTTTATGTCTTTGGCTATTTGTTTAATACGGGCACGGTACTTTTCGTCAGTGCTGTTATCGTAGCTTGCTTTTAAGGGCTTTAATGCGTGCAGTTCCATTTTCACAAGGGCCTTGTGCACTTCATCTGCCAGTTCCATAAAATATTGTTTTATCGCGCCGTGAACGGTTCCTGGATCGGGCTTGATCCTGTCGTTTTTCATGGAATCTACGCTATAGATGCTTTCGAGTTGCTTTATAAGTTGCGGGATCGCTCTTTTGTCTTTGATCCTGCCGAGGGCTATAAAAACGTCCTTGTGAATGGATGGATGGTGTGCGGGTAGCTTAGTCAGGAGATGGCTCGTGGCACTCTTGCTCTTTATCTTCCCAAGGGCCTCAACAACTGCTCTTTGAACGCTTTTGTCCGGGTCATTTACTATAGCAATAAGCCCATCTGTCGCTCTTGAGTCACCAAGTTCTCCCAAAGCTTCAGCCGCGACCTTGCGCACTTCGGAGCTTTCGTCATTTAGGGCTTTAGTAAGCGACCATACGATCTTCTTTTCTTTTAGTTTGGCAAGTGTCTTAACCGCGGACAAGCGTTCGGCCGGGTCGCTGCTTTCATATCTAACAAGCTGTTTAAGCGCTTCCTCCGAAAATCCGGAGTAATATATCCTTAAGATCACAAAGCAAGCAATAAAGACAATTACAAGAAGTCCGAAGCTTAACGCGATCCACGGCCACCATTCTTTTATTTTCGGAAGGAGGTCCCTTCTTGCCTTTTCCAGTTTGAATTCTCTGAGTCTTTCCGGAGCCGCTTCTTCTAATACTGATTCAAGCTGTGCTACTTTCCCTGTCTCGCCCATCTTGAGAAAGTCTTCCAAGAGCCGAATAAACATATCCGGATCTTTCTCACACAAAGCAACGAGAGTTTCATGGGCGGTCTTTTTTACTCCTTCCGCTTCGTCGGTCAATAGCTCCAAAAGACGGGTTATAGTGTTCCGGTTGACGGTTTTCTGGCTTGCGATCGCTTCTGCAGCAGCTTCGCGCACGTCCAGATCTTTATCCGAAAGTGCTTTTAACAAGTGTTCCAGGACCTGCGGTGCGCCGATCTTGCCGAGGGTTTCTACCGCCTCTCTGCGCTTCCAATTGTCCTCAGAGTCAAGTAAGTTTACCAGGACGGGGATCGCTTCCTCGCCTTTATCGGCAAGTTTCTCAATATCACCCGAAGCCACTTTCTTGTAGGTCTCAGCCTGTTCTTTATACTCTGTTCTTCCTAAAGCCACAAGGCTTTCCAGCACTTGGTGTCGAACTCGCAGGTCAGCATCTTTAGCAGCCTCGACAAGGGCCGGGATGACAGACGGGTCTTTTATTTTGCCCAAAAGAGCTGCAGCATGTTTCCGAAAGGCCGGATCTTCACTTTTAAGCGCTTCTAAAAGATGCGGGATTGCCGCGGAGCCATTTTCTAGAATGATACTCTGTGCGTTGCCCCACGGCGTTCTGTCTTGCGCGGTTCCGACAATTCCCTTGATAACAAATTGCATCAATGCTGGAATGGCCGGAGCACCTATTCTTTTTAATGCTCTTTTTGTCTCTTCTAAAAGTGCGCTATAACTGCGCTCTCTCGCTCTGTGCAGATCTTTAAAACTTCTTGAGATGGCATCGTCGTTGTCTTCCACGGCGCCGTATATTGCCTTAAGTTCATCAAGTAAAGTCTGTGCTGCGCGTGGATCACGAGTCTGTCCAAGCGCCCTTATTATCGAAATGCGCTTTTTGACTTCATAGTCTTCGTATACATCATCTACATCGTTTTGACCGACCTCCTTTATCAGGAACGGTACGACAGTTTCGGAAACCACAGGCTGAACCTGTAATCTCCCCAGGGCTTCAGCCGCGAAAATATTTCCATTCTTCAAAGCTTTTACAAGGGGTGGCACGGCCTGCTGGCCGATCTTTTCGATCCCGTACATATTCTTTCCGTCTATTGCGCTATATATCCTGGCAAGGATCGCATATTCTGTTTTGCCCAGCTTGACAAGACTTTCAGCAGCGGTGCGGCATACACGCCAATTTTCATCCTCAAGAGCCGTTACAAGGGCCACAGCTGCCGCTTGATCCTGTATTTCGCCAAGGGCTTTTGCGGCTTCGAGGCGGACTGACCATTCTTCATCTGCAAGCGCTTTCGTTAAGGCGGGGACAGCTTCAGGATCTTTTATTTTGCCCAGCGTTTCTGCCGCCTTCTCCCGGATACCGGCATTTTCATGGCTCAACGCCTCTATTAAAGTTCCAACCGCGGGTTTTCCGACCTGTGAAAGACCCTCCCAGCTGCGCTTGGCAAAAAGATATCTTACTTTCTCGCCGGTGTTTTTAGGTGACCACCCTATTTGCTCAAGAGCTTCATCCGCGGCATACCGAACGCTACTATTGGCATCAGACAATGCATTGATCAGGGCGTCAACAGCAGCAGGAGCCCCTATTTTGCCGAGGGCTTTTGCGGCGAGTTCGCGATTTCTACACTTGCTGCAAGGGGAACGTCCGCAAAAGGATCCAAGCGGCGTATCCTCGCATGGTATGGATAGTTCTCTTATAAGAACTCGAACCGCGGGCTTTCCTATTCTGACAAGCTCGTTCAACCTCAAAAGACAACGAGCCTTTTCTTCGTCGGCTAACGAGTCCAACATCACCAGGCGGGCAAGAAGATAAAGGGCCTTTTCTTCATCGTTCGCCGGTTTCCACCCCATCAGCTCAAGGGCTTCGGCTGCGCCTTCCCGCTTGTACTGCGAATATTTGTTTCCATCTCTTAGTACGCTTAGCAGTGCCGCAACAGCTTCGCTTCTGTTTCTGTGGGCCAGTATCCCGGCGCGCCCTTCGTCTTTTGCGTTTTCAGCCAGGAATTGCGTGCTTTGGAAAGCCGCTTTAAAATTTCTTCCTATTTCTTCTAAGGCGTAAACTCCCCTGAAATCATTATCCCTACCTTTCGGCATGAAATATGTCAGTGAGCCTATAAAGAGAGCCATTAAGCCGAACATTCCGAGAGCACCGTGCGAGTCAGTCTCGAGCATATATATAAAAAGCGTTGCCAGCAATAAGATCACAATGGGAATTATTATTACTTCCGGCGACAGGATGAATGGATTGATCACATTAAGGATCAGGAATAAAGCGTTAAAAAATATTGAGCCTACCGTAAAAATGATCAATGTCCAGTTTTTTTCCGTAATCCCTGCTCTCTCGTAATGATCTACAATAGCGTTATAAAGTATTGATGCTTGGGTTAAAACGTTAATGGTCAGGACCGCGCTTATTATTGTTGCCGCAAGGGCGGGAATTATATTACCCATTGCGAATAAGTAAACCGTGATCGCAGCGAGCGAAGCATAGGTAAATAAGTTAGCTAATGTATAGAACTTTTTAGGTTCTTCTGTTTTATATATTCCATAAAATAAGGCAACTGCCCCCGCGCCTACAAGGACTAAATAAATAACACTGCTTCCGAGGAAAGATATGTTGCCCAGAAGCGCCAGCGGGACGAATGGCGCGAAGGAATGCAGCGTTACGCTTTTGGGTCCGTCCGTGTCTTCGGGTTTTGGGGCGGTTTCAGTATGTGCTTTACTTATAGCCTCAATAGCTTCCCGGGCCTTTTTCTGGACGGCTTCATCACTGCCAGATAAGGCTTTTGTGAGATACTTTAGGGCTCTGGGGTCTTTCATTTCTGTGAGCGTGCCGATCGCTTCCAGTTTGGCAGCGGGATCGCCCTTTTCAAGTTTTATAAGCTCCTCAAACAGTTCGTCGGGATATTTTGAAAATCTTATTCTCTGGATCGCGTACCAGATCAAAAAGATGAAAAAGAAAGCCCCCAGGGTTATCCCGATCCACGGGGCCCAATCCTTGATCTTTGGGAGAAGCATTTTTCTTGCCCTTTTGAGCTTATAGGTTCTTAGCTTTTCGGGGGCGTACTTAGACAATACAGATTCCAAAAGTTCAATTCTTTCTTTATTGCGGCACATAAGCGCTTCGTCCAATAATGTGGTAAATACTTCCGGTTTACGTCTGCATAATTCGCCGAGAGCATAATATTGATAGTCCTTTTGGCCTTTGAAATATTCCCTTAAAAGTATCTCGGTTGCTTGAAAATATGCCCTTAAAATGACTTCGGGCGTTTCTTTCGCGCTGGCCTCTCTTTTTCTAAGCTCCTCGACGAGCTGCATGATGTCACTTCGGGATAATTCCTTCTGCTCACTTTCAGGGGTCCATCCGAAATGATCAAGCACACGGCCGGCGACCTCCCTGGCATCTTTACTCCTGCCGCTCAGAACTTTGGAGTCGGCTACACGGACCATATCCGGGACCACTTCCTCTTTGTCTCTGTTGGCAAGCACCGCAAATATCCATTCTTTTTTATCTACATAAAGCGGCAGTATCCTGCCTTGTTTATCGTCTCTTGCAAGCTCTTCAACGACTGCCCGTGAATGTTTTGTAAGTGTTTTGGACCTATCCCATAGATAAATTCCTGATATTATTGGTGTGATAAATAGTATAGCGATAGCAATTATGCCCAGAGTAAGTTCAAGTGGTCCATGGGCTCCATCCTTTAGCGCGCGCGTTATCAGAACGAATAATCCGGTGCCAAGAGTTAAGGCAATAACCAGGAAGGGTGTTAAAACTGCGGGGTTCATAAAACTCAGACCTAAGAGAGCAGCGTTCAATAGGATAGCAGTAATGGAGGGCTTCGTAATGGTGTCTTTAAGGATCCAGGCAAAACTATGACTCTCTACTTTAAATTTCGCTGCGACATATAAACATATGTGGATAACTAAATTAGCGATCAGAATACCGTTTACCAGGGAGGAGACAAAGGGCGATACTATCAGTCCCGCTGTACATAGAAATACGATGATTCCCCCTAACGAGATATAGTTAACAAGGTTCCCCGCATCTGAGAAGCGTAAAAGCTTATGCCATTCTAGTCTTGGATCTGCCCAGTGAAACCGTTTCCATGCTACTATGATTTTATAGATTCCATAGGTAGCGCCCCCCAGCGCGATTATTGCAAGGATAGCGTAAACCACTTGGGGCGCGAGTGACACATTGCCCAGAAGCATAAGCGGCACAAATGGCGCGAAGGAATGCAGCGTTACGCTTTTGGGTCCGTCCGTGTCTTCGGGTTTTGACTGCTCTTGCGCTCTTTTTATTTTTTCTATCGCTTCTAATATTGGAATTTTATTTGCCGGCAGTGTTGGATGTTCTTTCAATAAGGGCTCGGGCAACATTTTCCTGTTCCTGAGAGACCTGAGCGCTTCTGCCGCGGCTTTGCTTAATCTGTAACCATCAGCTGACAATGCCTTAATAAGCGGTTCTACCGCCCGTTTGTCGCTGATCTCACCAAGTGCCCAGGTAGCCATTTTTTGGACGTCATAGATTCTATCCCGAAGCGCTTTAACAAGCGCTCTCACCGCACTCGGATCCTTTATCTTGCCGAGAGCGAGAGCAGCTTCACGGCGTTCGACTTTGTTTTTTGATTTCAATAGGACCCTGGTAAGTGGCTCGACCGCTCTTGGATCGCCCATCTTGCCGAGTTCGGTTATAGTCGCGGGCATATTCTTGCCTCTTTTGAGATCCGCGAGGAGTTTTACGAGTTCGTCAGGGTATTTTGAGTATTTTCTCCACCGGATCATATACCATACGATAAAGACCAGAAACAAAACTCCCAAAGTTCCCCCGATCCACGGCGCCCATTCCTTTATCTTTGGAAGAAGCATTTTCTTTGCCCTTTCGAGCTTGTATTCTCTTAGTTTCTCGGGGGCGGCTTCCTGTAAGGCGGTCTCAAGCTGCTCCACTTTCTCTTTTTCCCCGCCGGTCTTGAGGTAAGTATCGAGCAGCTTTATGGCGGCCTTGGGATCTTTTCGGCAGATCTCTACAAGGGCTTCCATGGCAAGACGCTGCGCCTCAGGATTCTTAAGAAGTGTCTCATTCCTTATTAATACCTCGAGCAGGGGGCCCATTGCTTCCGCTCCGATCGCCGCAAGCGTGCGCGTAACAGGCCCGTGATACTCTCTGCCTTCTAGGCGGGAAAGGATACTGATCAAGGGCTCTATGGCCCTTGGGTCGGGTGCTTTTTCCAATTTTGCAACGGCAAAGATCACGTCGCATTTGCGGCCTTTTTCCATTAGCGCAATGAGGGCCTCGGTGTCTTCCGGAGCTACTAGTTTCACAAGAGATTCGAGCGCACTTATGCGAACTGAGAGGTTTCCATCTTCCAGGGCTTTGACCAGGTGCGGTATGGCCTTTCTGTTTTTCAGTTTACCGAGAGCTTCAGCGACCTCGATCCGGAGATTATCAATTTCGGACGGGGGCAGCCCGCCAAGGGACCATGGTTTGCTGGATGAAATGAGCCAGGCCGCCATTAAGCTGCTTTTGGAAAAGCTTTTGGACGAAAGAAGCTTGATGAGAGGCTCAGTCGCTGCAGGGTCGCCTATTTCGCCTATGGCCCGGACCGCTTCAATGTAATGTTTCAAAAAATCGCTTTCCAGTATCTTGATAAGTGTTTCAGTGTCTTTTTCATTTTTGGCACGCTTGATCCTTCTATGAAAACTTGAGTTTACGGCCCATTGGATACGCGACTTCCTGGTATAATTATCGGATTCGATCCTCGTCAGCCTGGCAACCACATCAATGTCTTCTATGTTGTCTACTACCTCGCATAGATCCTCTGGCATCAGGTACGACCCTTCGAATAAATACCTGATCACGGCCTCTATCGCTTCAGGATCACCTTTTTTGGCTAACGACTTAGCGGCCTGAACTGATGATCTTGATCTACCTTTCTTTAAAATTCTTATCAAAGTTTTGGTATCATCAATTGATTTAATTAGATCGGTCAAAATATTTTCAGCCTCTCGCCACGCCCAATCATCCATGGGTAAGTGTACCAGCCTTAAAAGAAGATCAACATTTTTCTGGTCTCTACCGATCGCCAGTAATACCGCCTTGATTGAAAGCTTATCCTTTTCCTGGTCCGCCTTAATCTCTGCATCAAGGAGCTTCTCTACAGCCGGATTTCCTATCCGGATAAGCGCTTTCATGACAGTTTCCCAGATCTTTGCTCTGATCATTTTATTGGGAAACCAGAATAGTTTCATGAGGGAGTCCAGGTCCCCCGTTTCACCGGCTATCCTGGATGCGGCATCCTCAACAGCGTCTCTAAGGTCAGGGTCTTCCATTATGTAGGGGGTCGGATCTTTTACAAATGCATATTCATCTTTCTCGAGCGCTATCCTCCGGAGAAGTTCTACATCCTCCGTTGTTTCTAAGATCTTAAGGAGTCCTTCCTCAGCCGCGGCTATGTCCGTTGGGGTATGCTGTTCCCTGTACGGGTGGCGAATGCGAAACAGATAGAGAGCGGCATTCCTGCCTTTTATTTTTGCCATTGCTTCTATGGCGGCCAATCGGACGTCCTGATCCGCGTCCGAGGCTGCATCGATCAGATGCGAAGCCATATCCTCATTAAAGGTATTTCCCAGGGCCTTTGCCGCAGCGGTACGAATTATCGCGCGGTTAGAAAATTGCAGATAGCCCGTGAGGGTAAATGTATCTTTTTCCGAAAGTATGACACTTACTGTTCTTCTTCTTGCAAGTTCTTTTATCTCGCGGTCATCGGCTTCAAAGAGCCTTTCCAGCGTTCTTATGTCATTTATAGCATCAATAATGCTGGCAAGGGCTTCTCTTGCGTGGAACTGGACATCAAGATTCTTATCTTTAAGAGACTTAAGGAGGGCGTCGATGGCTTGCGGGTTTTTCAATCTGCCGAGAGCGGAAGCCGCGCTTTTACGCACCTCCGGTTCGGGGTCGTCGGAGAGAGCCTTGATAAGGGCTTGTGTTACTTTGGGGGTTCCGCCCCCGATCCTTCCAAGCTCATCGGCAGCTTTGGCACGGGATTCGAGCTTGCCCCTAAATAGAGCAAATATTAAATCGTCAATTTTCTTCTTCTGCTCTTCGACCTTGGCAGGTGCGGGAGGCGCCCTATCCGCGTTCGGTGGGCCTTCCTGGGACATTGCAGTGCGCGGGGTGAAGATCACCAAAATACCCAGGACTATTAAAAGAATAAATATATTATTACTTCCTTTGAACCTGTCGATAAATGAGAGGAAACTTGACCTTAAGCCCGGCCGCTTTGGTGGTTTTCTTTTTATTTCACCAAGAGCTTTCTTTGCGGCTTGCTTGACCTCTTCTTTCTTGTCGGTCGAGGCTTTTTTAAGCGCTTCAAGGGCTTTTTCTCCGCCCAGCTTGGCCAGTGTTTCTACCGAAGCGATCGCGACATTCAGATATTTATTGTCGGATAAAGCCGTTACAACGGAATCCACTGCTGCCTGAGGCCCCAGTTCTCCAAGGGCGTGTATGACCGCTTCATGCAGCACGGCGATGTCTTCGTGGAGCACATTTTTAGGCAGTTGCGTATCTGCCCAGTTTAGCTGCTCGTTAAACCTGATAAGGGGTTTTATTGCACGGGAATCGCCTATTTTTTCCAGAGCTTCTACTATTTCTTTACAAACCCAGTTGTTCTTATCCTTATATTTTGTTATCCGCTCCAGCAGTGGCTTTACTGCCGCCTTTGCCTTTTTCCCCTTATTGCCGAGCGCTTTTGCCGCTTCCGCGCGGACCTTTTCATCTATATCAGATAGCGCTTTTGCCAAAAGTTTTATAGCTTCTTTGTCACCTGTCTTGCCAAGGGATTCGACGGCTTTTTTTCGAACTTCTGATTTATCGCTTTGCAGGTCCACCATCGCTTTAAGTATGGTTTCGGAATATTTTGAAAGCCTGATGCGAAGAAAGACGAAAACGATCATGAATACAAGAAACAATGCGCCAACCGATCCAAGGATCCACGGAAGCCACTCCTTAACTTTCGGAAGAAGTTCCGTTCTTGCCTTTTCAAGTTTGAATTCTCTTAATTCCTCAGGTGCGGCCTTGTTAAGTACGGATTCCAGTTTTTTTATTTTCGCATTGTTGCCCTTCTCCATTACTTCTTTTAGCATCTCAATAAATGAATCAGGATCCTCTTCGCATATTTTGCATAGTGCGTCAAAGGCAGCCTGACGAATATTGGTGTTTATGTTATCCAATGTCTCCAGGAGTGCGGAAATTGCGCTTACATCCCCTATTTTCCCCAGCGCTTTTGCGGCATCTTCCATTATGTATCCGCTAGGATGTTTCAATTTTTTCGCTATTGCCGGGACGGCGATCGGATCACCGATTTTTTCCAAAGCAGCAAGTATCTCTTTGATCTCTTCTTCCTCGTTGTGTAATTTTTCTAATCTTCTTGCAAGAGGTCCGGCAGCAGGTGCGCCTATCTTGATAAGTTCTTCCCAGTTTTGTTTTCCCAAATGAAAACTAACGCCTTCCTGGACATCTTCGGGGTCCCATCCCAGCTCTCTTAATGCAGTAGCGGCTTGTTCTCTGAATACCTGATGTTTCGTTTCATCCGTCATTATCTTGCGAAGATGGGGGATCGCGCTCTTGTCTTTTAATAGACCAAGCGCTATTGCCGCACTGACATGAACAGCCCACTTTTCATCTTCCAAGGCCTTTATGAGGGCGGGAACAACGCTCGAATCTCCGATTCTTCCTAAGGCTTCGACAGCGTCACCACGTAAATTTCGTCCACCTTGTTCAAGGAATTTTAGTAAGGCTGGAACTGCCGATCTTTCCTTCATCAAACCGAGGATTTCAGCTACCCCGCCGCGAAACCTGTCGTTTTCGGTTTCGAGAGCCTTTAGGAGTTCCGGAACCGCCGGTTTTCCTATCGCAATAATAGCTTTCTGGAGAGCGTAAGATGCCTCGACGGAACTTTCAATTTTCCATTTGCGCAGAAGAAGAGGGACGAATCTCGCTTCCCCGGTTTCTCCTATTCTTCTAACTGCTTTCTCAAGATCATAAGTGGATACTCCCTCGGTGCTTTCCAGCACATCTATCGCTTCTTGCACTTCAAGATCGGTAATTTTCCCTCTTATCATTCTTATGGTCATAGCGGACCGGTCGCGGGCATCCTCATCGCCATCTTTGCCCATCTTTTCAAGGAACGGGATAGCGGCTTCTCCGACTTTGGCCAGGTCTTCCCATTTCTCGGCGGCTATTAAATACAGTATCTGCTGATTCTGGTCAGCCGGCTGCCACTTTAACCTGTCAAGCGACTTCGCTGCACCTGAACGCGCCCATCTGCTTTTGCTACTTAGCAGGCTGACGAGCGCATTGACGGCTCTTTCACCACCTATTTCTTCAAGCGCTAGTATCGCTGCCGCTCTTATTTTTTCTTTCGCATTCCTCGTCGTCGCGATGATAAATCTGAGCGCCTCCTTATCTCCGCCTATACCGCCGAGGGCTTTTATAACGCCCAGTTGGATAAATTCACTACGCCCATTGTATCTGGCTATCCCTAAGAGGTGGATTACGGCGCCTTCGCCCATCCCTATGATCTCGTCCATTCTTTCCTTTGCTAACAGATGGCAAATTCGTTCATAGTCATTGTCCGGCTCCCACCCCTGGCCCTCAAGTACTTCGAGGGCTCTTTCCCTGACCCAGTGTTCCGGATCCGTTAGTCCCTCGATCAGCTCTCGAACGTCTTTTTTGCCTCTCCGGTGGATCAGCAGGCCTTTTATATCGGAACTTGTTGCCAATTTTAATTCGACGGAGCTTGTCCTTAGAAGCTTTTCCGTGCGCATCATTGCTAGCCCGCTTTTTGGTCCTATGGAAAAAAGGCCCCAGCATATAAAGACCAGGACAATGGGGATAAAAGCGCTGATTTTTTTGCCAGTTGGAGTATAAAGATCACTTCTTTCGAAAATGCGTTCTTTTGCAGTTTCCGAAAAAGCTATCAATTGTATGATAATGCCGACAATCCCAACAATAATAACCCCGGGCGTGAGAATGTAGGGATTTATCATATTGAGGATAAGCAAGGTGCTGAAAATAATGGCTGTCACCGCTGAATATAGTTTCCAGAAAGTCAACTGAGTGAATTCCTCTTTCTTTATAATACCGGCTTTTCTGTACTGATTTTTGTCGATAACAGCTTTAATAAATACAATAGCCTGAACAAAAATATTGATCAATAAGACGTGGTTTATGGCCTGGGAGGCAAGGGGCGAGGTGATATTCCCGGTCGCGAATAAATATACGACAAGCGTGATCAAGGTAAAATAATTCAAGATATTCGCGGCAGTATGTATGCTGTGTGAGGTCCCTTTCACCCTGCCCTCTATAACCCTTAGAAGGTCTTTCGCCGCTTCGCGGACCCTTTTGTTTTTATCAAGTGGAGCTCTTGAAAGGCCAAAAATAACTTCCCCTGGCTTTCTTTCGCTCATCTCAAGAAGAGTTTCTGAAGCATTTTCACGGATCTTCGGGTTTTCGTGTACCAGTGCCTTGATAAGATGTCTGATGCAATTCACGCCGATCTTCAGCATCGCTTTTTTGATCGTTATCGGGTGTGGATATAGCCCATCACTATTCGCCCAGGCCAATATAAGCGCTTTCGCCGCTTTTAGGGAGCGTAATTCTCCCAGGGCTTTAATGGCGCTCTCCCGGACTGAGGACACTTCATCATTTAAAACCTTCAGGAGAAAATCCTCGGCCCTGATGTCTTTGATCTTTCCGAGGGCTTCAGCAGCCATTACCCTCACGTATCCATATTTATCACTCAAAGCGCTGCAAAGAGGAAACACGGCCCTCCGGTCTTTTATTTCACCGAGAACCTCTGCTGCAGCAGCACGAGTATAACGCAGAAACTGGTCACGCCTATCCCCGGTTAGTTTTGCGCCCTTCGGCACCTTGACTTCCGGAACAAATCTTCCTTCAAGTGTATCAATGAGGCATTCAACGGCAGGGGCACCTATTTTTATAAGGGTTTCTTTGACTGGATCAGATGTAGCGATATCTATACTGCTATACGACGGATAAGGCTTCTTCCAGGACGGACAAGGCTTCTTCCAGACAACAAGCTCAGCTATGAGGCTTTCAATATATTCGTTGTCAGGCTTGTCCGGAGGGAGAAGCTTTTCAGGGCTTTTTCTTGGCGGCTCTTCTTCCAGTACAGGCATTTCTCCGAGTTTCTTCAAATATTTCCATATAATGTGCCCGACAACTAATATCACCAGGATTATTACCCCGGCGAAAATAACGCTTGAGTCGATCTTCAGGAAATTTTCAAAAAATGCCAGAGGTAGAAACGGGACTACTGAATAGAATGTTTTCCCACCTGAGGAAGGCTTATCGTCAAATCCATCATCTTCCGCTTCTTCCCGTCCGGGGCTGGTGCTGTCCGGGGCTGGTTCTGCCCGGGGCTGTTCCTGTCCCGGGCTGGTGCTGTCCGGGGCGGGTTTCTCCGGGGCTTTAGCTTCGGGTTCGGGTGTTATCTGGGGTTCGGGTTTTGCGGCCGGGCGCGTCTTTTTTCTCTCTTCCCCTTTTCTCTCTTTTGTTTTATATTTTTCCAACTTTTTGTCGATCTCAGCGAGGTCTGCCTCGATGTCTACAACGCGTCCCAGGGCTAGCTCGAACTTATCTTCAATTCCTGTTTCTTCCCTTTTGGCTTTTATCCTCGCCTGGAGCCTTTCGGCCTTCTTTATCGCGGCGTATATAACCCCACTTTCAAGGTCTTCGTCGTCCACTTTTCTTAAAAGGTCTATTACTTTAGGGCCTATTTTAGAAAGGACTTCTTCAAACTCTTCCGGCTTTATTCTTTCGGCCGCCAGCTTGCCCTTTTTCTCTTCCGGAAATTCAGCGTACGCGTGGCGGTAATTAGCCGCCCAAATTTCTTTCTTATTCTCAAGGGATTTTGTGCTCTTGCTTTTTCTCAGCTCGTACACAAGGCTGTCTATGAAGTCTTCTATCTTTCCCGTCGAAAGGTACTGGTGAACGGCAAGTTCGTATTCACCTTTCTTTATCAGCTCTTTGTAGCCGCTGGTTTTTCCTGTCAGGATGGCTATGTAAGGCCTTTCTTTTTCTTCTTCGTATTTGGGCATGACTACCAGATACGACAGGCCCTTGCTTCTCATAAGGCTTGATAAGCCTTTTGTATGAAAACCGCCGGTGATGAGAGCGGCAACTTTCTTGTTCTCTTCCCTCATCCTTTGGATGGTGTTCTTGAGCATCGCTTCGTCTCTTTTTCTGGCGATATTGTAGAAGTCAATAGCCCCATCCATACTCCCGAATATCAAGGACAGATCGATCCCTTCAAGATCAACCTGACTGATATTAAAGCTCTCCGCGTTAAATTCGTCTCTGTGATTTATGATGTAATCGACGTCACCGTTTGAAAGCTCTACGCTATAGAGCCCTTTAAGTATCCTCGTCTTTTCCTGCAGATCATAAAGCTTTCTTTCGTCGTTATTACGGAAGAGCTTCTCTCTTACGGCTTTTTCCAGGGCTTCTATTTCATGGTAAAGGACAAGGATGTCTATTGATTCGTAGACGGATATGTAGCGGGTGAAATTGATGAGGTTTTTGTAAGGTGCAGGATCTATATTCTTACTTTCAGCGAGACCGACCAGATACTGGTGAAAATCACCCTGGGAGGTGTTTCCCTCCTTGAAAGAAAGGGATTTAAGGACAAGCTCTTCCAGGTCTTTTTTCTCAAGGCACGTACTTAACTTGTCTATGAGGGCTTTTCTTTCAGTATTCGCCATTTTAAAGCTGATCTTGTTTTCCAGCTCCAGCGAGGCAAGGAGTTTAGATATGTTCGAGTGTACAGCGGGGTCTATTCTCTTCTCTTTAGCCAGTTTTGATACGTTCTCCCAATAGGCAGAGAAGCCAAGGATGCCTTTTTTATGATCTTTTACGGCCTTGTTGAAATCTTTCAGTTTTTGTGAGTAGATCTTGTCTTCAAGCGTACCCATCGCTTTTTCTAATTTTTCCGTATGGTAAACGCAGGCGCTTCTTTCGGCAATGACGCTCCTGAAAGAAGCGACATTTTTCTTGTAAAGCTCATTGTCTTCAACACCGTAAAGAGCAATATCATTTTCGCTCGTTATGGTAAAGAACTCGC
>JBAROI010000145.1:0-1593 GCA_049642015.1 Candidatus Omnitrophota bacterium
AGCCGACGCGGTTTACGGGTCTCGTTTTTATAAGACATGGCGCACGACTTCTTTTCCGCATTTTCTCGTTAATAAATTCCTCACGGCCCTGACCAATATCCTTTTCGGCGGTTCTCTGACCGACATGGAAACCTGTTATAAAATGGTAAAAACGGACCTCATGCGCAGTCTTGACATACAGGCGAACAGGTTTGAATTTGAACCGGAAGTCACCATCAAGCTTCTTAAAAAGGGGATCAAGATCAAGGAGATCCCCGTGTCTTACCGGGGGCGCAGTTACGGCGAAGGAAAAAAGATCGGATGGCAGGACGGCGTAGAGACCCTTTTTACGATATTGGGATACCGGTTCAAAAAGTAATATGAGATACGTATACAAAAAGAAGGCCCTGTTTTTTTTAGCGACTATTCTGGATCTGCTGGGCGCGATCATCTCCTGGCCTTTCAAGGTCTTTAATCCGCCGGAAGTGCCTCGCAAATTGTCCCGGATCCTTTTGATGCGCATGGACCACATCGGGGACATCATCATGGCCACGGCGGTGCTAAAACCTCTCCGGGAGGCCTTCCCGGAGGCACAGATCGACCTTATCGTTTCTTCGTGGGGAGCGGACCTTATAAAGAATAACCCCTACACCAGCCGCGTAATTGAATTTGACCCGGTATGGTTCGACAGGAAAAGGTCTGCCGGTATTTTCAGCCAGGCCAGGGGCGTTAAGGACCTTGCCAGGATCATTAAAGAAGGAAAGTACGATGCCGCCGTCGATCTAAGAGGGGACCTGAGGCATATCCTGGCGCTGTTTTTGTCGGGCATAAAGTGCCGCGTAAGTTACGGCATTACCGGGGGAGGATTCCTTCTAACGCACGAGGTCCCTTATCGCGAAGGCACGCATGAGACGGAGCACAGCATGGATCTGGTCCGCGTTCTGGGAGTTTCTTCGGGTAAGCCGGAAGTCAGCATTTCGCTGCCCGGTGAGGCAAACAAAAGAAGCGATAGAGTGCTTGAGGAGGACGATATTTCCGCTCCTTACGCGGTTTTTCATGCCTTCCCGGGACACGCGACCAAACTATGGAAGAATGAAAACTTCTCCAGGGTGATCGATTATGTGGCAAAAGAAAAGAATGCCGCGGCGGTTTTGGTAGGCGCCGGAGAAGATAAAAAAGAAGCAAGCGATATTATTTCAATGGCCACGGAAAAAGCATATGACCTTACCGGGAGGACCGACTGGGGAACCCTTACGGGCATTCTCAAGAAAGCGGCTCTTTTCGTGGGGGTGGACTCTGCGCCCGCACACATCGCCGCGGCCCTTGGCGTGCCTACTGTTGTGGTTTTTAGCAGTGTAAATGATCCAAGACAGTGGGCCCCTAAAGGAGATAAAGTAAAAATATTATGTCCCGGCAGAGGCAGGGATCTTTCGGAGGTGAAAGCGGAAGATGTATGCCGGGTCATAGACAAGATGTTCTGATGAAATATGAAAAAGCATATCCCGATAATCATAATTACTTTTGCAACGGCTATCCTGATCTTCGTGAATCTCGGAAATCAGTTTCTCTGGCAGGATGAAGCCGAGACGGCTCAGCTGGGGAAGAATATCCTTG